>JBCBKZ010000877.1:0-2384 GCA_038520955.1 Bacteroidota bacterium
ATAGATAAAAGCAGGTGAAGATTCTGATGCTGATAAGTGCATTAGAACCAAAAAGCTTAAAGAAAAACATATATAGCCATACCAATACAGGCGGTCCGGCATACCAGGCGTCTGCATATAAATTCCCTCCTTCTGCTAACCTTTGGGCGCAAAGAAGGACCAGAGATTCTTCAGGAAGAAAGAAGGCACTGTGGAAAGTGGGCAACCTTAAGAGCAGGATCAGCAGAAATACTGCTAAGTGTTGGGGAAGGGGGATATTAGTGAGTGCTCTTAACAATGATTATTGGATTGCCAAAACAGGGTGTTATTATTTGGCAAAAATACTTTCTGTGTGAATTGCATACAAATGATTCCCTAACTTACAGGCCGTTACAAATGATATCATATGTCTATTTCTTCCAGAATAACAGAACTCATTAAGCAGAAGCAGTCATTTTTATGTGTAGGGCTGGATCCGGACTTAGCGCGTTTCCCTTCCCACCTAAGTGGACCCGAATCTATTCTCACATTTAATAAGGAGATCATTAAGGCTACTTCTGAGCAAGCAGTAGCTTATAAACTGAATCTTGCTTTTTATGAGTGCTTCGGAAAAATGGGCTGGGAAATCATGGAAGAAACATTGTCCCTCATTCCTAATCACTGCCTGACCATAGCTGACGCTAAAAGAGGAGACATAGGAAATACTTCCCGTAAGTACGCAGAGGCCTTCTTCAGTAATTACGACTTTGATTCTCTTACCATAGCGCCCTACATGGGAAAAGATTCCGTAGAACCTTTTCTGGCCTACCCTGACCGACTGGTCTTCTTATTAGGGCTTACCTCTAATGCCGGCGCCAGAAACTTCCAATACCTGGAATCTGATGGAACCCCTCTTTATCAGCAGGTTATTAGTCAGGCCTATGAGTGGGGAAAGGCATCAGAAAGTGAACTGGGCTTTGTAGTAGGGGCTACACACCCTGACCAAATAGGCGATATCAGGAAGCTGGTACCGGATAGTTGGCTGCTTGTACCGGGAATAGGGGCGCAGGGAGGAGACTTCCATGCCGTGTGTAAAGCGGCCATTAATGACCAAATAGGGATTTTGATTAACTCCAGTAGGGGGATTATCTATGCCGGTAAGGGAATGGATTATGCCACTCAGGCCCAAAAAGCTGCCTTAGACTTAACGGCCCAAATGAAGTCCTATATTTCTGCGTAATTGAAACTGTTATAAAAAATTGAAAGGGCATTCAAGATCGGCACACTTATTGCAACTTGGAGTACAGACGCAGTTCTGTTTAGCGAATTATTCGCAAAGAGATTAATTACAGACTTACTAAACTATTCCCTGATGCAAGTATAATCAGTTGATATGTATCTGCTGAGATGGAACCGTTATACGCTGATTAAACAGACTGCCCTGAAAGCGCAAACAACGATAGATGATTTGGAAAACGTACTTCCCATCTTTGCTCAAGGAATCTGCTCTTGCCCTCCACACAGAAAAAAGTGATAGAATGATGATGAAATCTGACGACATTATTACGTGGCCAATGCGCACGGAATGGGTTTAGGCTCAGCCAATTGGACCAAACGTTCGCGTAATTATTTCCCTTCTTGCTAATGTGTAGTGTTAAGTCTGAGAGAGTGATCAAAAATGTAAGAAATACTCAGACGAGAGTTACAGACCTTACCAGATCCATTGTTATGGCTACCCATGAAATGACACGCGTCGCCATAAAAATGGATAATTAGGCCAAAAAAAGTTAAGTGATTGAGTGAAAGTTATGAGAAAAGGGTAAGGTATATAAGAGTTCACTCTTATATGCCTACCTGGCTTTTACTCCCACCTCTTCTACCAGGAGCTGATAGTAGGATTTCTCTTCCAGTTTAGACTGAAGATAGGTCTCGTAAATGATTACCTGGTTATCCCCAATTTCTGAATTGCTAAACTCTGAAGTAAAGTTTTTATAGGCAGCTTTCAGGAATACTTTCTTATTCTCCATAGCGGCGGTATTCATCCGCATAACTATGTCCAGGAATTTCACCGCCTTACTGTAGAAGTCATCCTTCAGGAAGTGTCTGAATACCTTTCTGATATACTTATAGCGTACCTCTGCAAACTTATAGTCTTTAGACTCATATGCATTGACCACCTCAAAAATCAGGATATAGAACCTGAGTTCCTCATCCAGGAAGGAAAATCCTTTGTGGGTAGTGATCTTTTTCAGGACTTCCTTAGCCTGAGAGAATAGCTCCTGACTAAAGTATTGGTCTCCTAAGCTGATCAATGTGTATACCTTAAAACTTCTGGGAAAACTTGATTTGGCGGGAGACATTCTGAAAGAAGCTTTCAGTCATAAAGAAATTCTCCAGAATGAAATCAGTGAGTTATACCTATTGAT
>JBCBKZ010000878.1:0-2383 GCA_038520955.1 Bacteroidota bacterium
AAGAGATTTTCAGGAAGGAAGAAAAGAATACACTATAGTGCTTAAGAAACTTGAGGGAGTTCCTCAGTTTATGATGGAAGCCTAAGAAAACATACATGTATTAATAAACACAATAGGTTGTCATTTCATGGCAACCTATTTTCTTACAGGAATGTCTTCATGCCTCGAATGAATATTACCCACTTATGGTCTGAAAGCTAAAGAAGGATGAGAGGATCTCATTCAACATTTCTTTGGTATCCCAGAATTCATAGGGTTTTTCATAAACCCCTTTCACCCCTAATCCAAGGACTTTTTGTTGGTTCTCTTCTAACGTAGAATTGGAAAGAATAATGATTGGCGTTTGTGCTATGAAGGTGTTAGGAAGAGTTTTCAGGAGGGTGATGCCGTCAATCTCAGCCATTTTGATATCCAGGAGCATTAAATCCGCTTGGCGATAGTCTTCCTCTCCTAAAATGTCCAGCACCTCCTGCCCGTCATAAAAAACCTGTATCTCCATTTCTGGATAAATGGATTCGAGGGCGATCTGAGTAAGCTCTATATCAACTAGATTATCATCCACCAACCAACAGAGTGGTGTTTGGGTATTTCCTAAAGCCATATTTGAATACGAGTTACTTTGATGATTCGAGTGGGTAGAATTAACTATGGGGTAAATATATTTTACTGGCAGGAAAATTAGATAGGATATTTATTTGGGTTCTTACATTTAATAAATCACAAGAATTACTCTGATTATCAGGTAGATAAAGATAAGTTTTGTGAGTAAGATTTACTGTTTCTATCGAAAAAAGGCAATGTCCCAGGATTTACAACATTTATGTTAATGTATGGGAATCGTGAAAGTAAAAGTAGCTCCCTTATCTGGTTCCCCATCAGCGTAAATCTCTCCTCCATGCAATTGAATGATACGCTGTACGCTAGCCAGGCCTATACCAGATCCGGGGTAGTCATCATCGTGTAGCCGTTGAAAAATTTTAAAGAGCTTATGTTTATACTCTGGGGGAAAACCTACTCCATTATCACTGATAGTGAAGGTATGCTTTTCATCTGTGGTCTCTACACTAAGCTTAATATGGATTTCTTCTTTGGTAGAGGAAAACTTAATGGCGTTTGAAATCAGGTTCTCAAATACCTGTTCCGTCATCTCCTTATCTGCATAAATACTAGGTAACGGATCTATCTCCCAATTAATCGGGATGAGATTAGCCTGTTCTTCCTGTTTACGGCAGACCTCCTGTATGGTCTTTTGTAGGTTGACAGTTTGTAAATGAGGGATGAGGTTTCTGGTTTTGGAGTAGTCCAGCAGCTTATCCACCATTTTCCCCATGCGCTCGGCAGCTGTGATGACATAGCCTAGTATCTCCTTTCCCTGCTCCGCTAGCCTATCTGACTGCTTTAATTCCAGCCACTGGCTATAGCTGAGAATATGTCTGATAGGTGCCCTGAGGTCATGCGACACCAGATAGATGAACTGTTCCAGTTCTCTTTGAGTTTCTTCCAGTTTCAGATGAAAGTTCTTTAGCTCTGTGATGTCCTGCATGGTCCCCATGACTACATTTGGGGTTTCTCCAGCTATATTTCGGGATAATACCCACCTAACCCTGTTGCCCGGAAGAATGAGTCTATATTCTATAGAGGTGACATTATTCTCTTTATAAAGGTGGTATTTTTTCTGGGAGTAATCTTTGAGGATGCTCAGGTCTTCAGGATGAATGAGGGTGTAATAATATTCCAGTAGCTCAGGGTTCTTTCTTTTGTCTATGGGGATTTCAAAGATATCCAGGAAGGCGGGGGAAACTTCGAAATCTCCTGTATCCAGGTATTGAGTATAGGTAGCCATTTTCGCTAACTCTTCTCCCTGTAGCATGAGCTTTCTCTGTCGGTTAAGCTTTTGCTGTATGTTACTGATGCGCTCCCTTATTCCTTTCTCTGCGGTAATGTCTGTAAATATGCCCACAATGACATGTGGCATCTGGTATCCCATGCACCTGGAAAGTATATACCTGGTATCTCCATGTCTATCCAGCACGCGGTACTCTTTCTCTACCCATTTTTTACTTTTCAGCCCCATCTCTATCCCATCCATCACTTTGTAAACGTCACCAGGGTAGACTCTTTCCAGGAACTTTTCGAATATATTCTGAGAATGTATGCCCTTTTCAGGAAGGTCTAGTACATGGATAAGACCTTGAGAATAGGTAACTTCCTTAGTTGTTACATTCATGATGAAAGAACCTGTCTTGGCAGCTTTTTCACCAGCCAGGAGAAGCTTTCTCTCATTCTTAACGCTTTCCAGTTCTTTACTTAGCGTAATATCCTGAGTGATTCCTACTACGACTCCATTCTCTAGCACTTTGGCGTTTTTGATCCTAAACCACTT
>JBCBKZ010000879.1:0-2382 GCA_038520955.1 Bacteroidota bacterium
TCCAAAAGCAATCCCAAGGGTAGATGGGATTCTGGGAGGGATTAATTTTTTTATCTATTGAGATAAAAGCTTTATTAGTCCCCGATAAAGTCGAAATATCTTAATTATTTCTGTAAATGGCAATATTTGCAGAAAAAAAATTCAACTACACAAAAAAAATTCTTTCACTTCTTTTCCTGAAGAAGTGAAAGAACATATAAGGAACTGCTTATAGTAGTCAAATAAGATCTTACAGTAGGAAATCTCTCTACTTGCCATTAAACTCTTTCCAGTTTAATGGGGTAGCTCTTTCCTGCATTCCACTGGCATACATAGATATTCTTATCCGTATCAATGCATACATCATGGCAGTGGTTAAACAAGGGATTTTCCTGTTTCATAATCTGAAGCTCTCCCTTTTGATATTTAGGCTTAGATCCTCCTGGATTAGAAATCACCTTTTCGTCCTTGTCCAAAATAGTTACAAAGCCAGAATCCGGTGTCAGGTTTAAGTACCTAAGTCTGGACCAGCAAACACCGGCATACAACATGTCATCATCTATAACTGCCCTACACACATAGGCTCCTGGGAGGAAAATGGTGGATAGGTATTGTCCATCCAGACTATAGCGCTTGAAAGCATTATGCCCTCTGGAAGTACAGATCAGGGTGGGATTTGCGGCATCCCGGGTATCTAAGGTTACCCCATGAGCAGTGTCAAACTGATGATCAGCATTTCCCCTACCTCCAAATTTTCTGATGAATTCTCCTTCTGAGCTGTATTGAAGGATCCATTGAGATCCATAGCCATCCGCCACATAAATATCTCCATTAGGCCCTATGGTTGTCTCTGTAGGTTTAAATGGATCATCTGCTCCATAGGCACTGATTTCTTTTGGGTGAGAGATGGTCATGAGGATCTTCCCATCCAGCGTAGTCTTAAAGACCTTACCTAAGTCGGGATCACAGATAAAGAGGAACTCCTCTCCATTGGCATCCCATAGCGTTAATCCATGCCCGCCCGGAAAATCATTTCCCCAACTATCCAATAGCTTCCCCGCAGTATCATAGATGATGATGTTATTCTTAGTTTCATCTGTCACCATGATTAGACGCCCCCTACTATCCTGAACCATTTCATGGCAGTTTTTTACGGGTGTCTTCGAAGGGTCTAAATTTCCCCAGCTTTTGTTCACTCTGTACCTAAACTTTCCATGACCGAGGATTTCTTCCCCCAATTCCTGCTTATGAGTGATATTGAAGGTGAAGCCGGGAGTTAGGAAGGCAGCGGAAGCCAGGCCAGCTGTTGATTTTAGGAATGATCTGCGGTTTGTAGTTGGGCGGTCCATAGGATGTGATTCTTTTCTTTATGAGAGAATTAAGCCATCCCTTTACTACTATGAATAAAGCCTTGATTCTAAAAAAGAGAATCCTGCCCTTCCTAAAACCAAAAAAGCACAGATATTAAGGTTAAATATCTGTGCTTTTGGGTTATATGTTTTTCCTCTTATTCCTGCGGATAATCTGTAGGTAAGCCCATGTATTCATAAGCATCCAACTCCTGCCTTAGTTCGTCTAGTTTAGCTCGGAATCTTTTGTAAGCGGGTCCACCCAATGGCAAATGAGCAGGAGGATTCTCTAACTCCGTAACCGCATACATAGCTTCAGCACCTTTGACAGGATCTCCTACTTGTTTACCACTGACATCTCCTATGGCCTGCATATTCTTTGCAGCAGAATTCTCGTAATCGGATATACTAGAAGCTGTAAAGGTAGCGGATCTACCCGCCCAGTCTGTGCGGAAAGGGCCCGGCTCTATATTAATAACTTTGATCCCCAGGTGAGCCACTTCTTTTCCAAGAGCTTCACCAATCCCTTCTAAAGCAAATTTAGACCCATTGTAGATTCCTACACCAGGGTAACCCTGAATACCTGCAATAGAAGTAATATTCAAAATGTGGCCACTTTTCTGGCTTCTCATATGAGGAAGTACTTCCTGTATCATTCTCACACAACCAAATACATTCACATCAAACTGCCTGTACATCTCCTCAAAAGGGACTTCCTCTACTGCTCCTAATGAGCCATAGCCAGCATTATTAACCAGGACATCTATTCTTCCGTGTAGGTCTACGGCCTTCCTCACCCCTTCCTGGACCTGCTCTGGCTTAGTTACATCCAGAAGTACACCCGTGGTTTTACCAGGAACTAATTGATCGAAGGAGGCTAACTGAGATTCTTTCCTCAAGGTGCCTATCACCAGGTCTCCCTTTTCTCCCGCTATCTTAGCTAATTCTCTTCCAAACCCCGTAGAGCAACCCGTGATGAACCATACTTTCTGTGCCATGCTTATTGTTATGTAGTTGGTTTACTTTGGTGGTGAATGGGAAAATTTCACCAAAG
>JBCBKZ010000087.1:0-12028 GCA_038520955.1 Bacteroidota bacterium
ATGGCGAATTACAAAAACGTGATGCTCGTTGATGATAATGAGATTGATAATATCATTAACGAGAAAATCATTGAGGCAAACAGCTTTGCAGACAGTATTTTAATTTTCCAGACTGGCCAGGAGGCGTTGGAATATCTTGCTGAAAATCAGAATGACTCGGAAAAGTTACCAGAGATTGTTTTTCTGGACATTAATATGCCTATCATGGATGGGTTTCAGTTCCTGGAAGACTTTGAGAAATTCTCTGAGACGGTACTGGATAAGTGTAAAATCATCATGTTGTCTTCTTCTATCAGCCCTAAGGACATAGATAGAGCCGCCAGTAGCAAATACGTTAAGAAATACCTCAATAAGCCGCTAAACGCCAGATATCTGGAAGCTATAACAGTTTAAGATACAGGGTTTATGTATATGAAATTGCCAGACTAGTTAGCCTGGCAATTTCTTTTTTTATGATTAGTTAGAAGGGTTGAGCTTAGTTAGTGTTTTACAGGCGAATGAATTCGCCGTTACATGTAGGGGTGAATTCATTCGCCCAGAAGTAAGGGAAGATTCAGCCCATACGCCAGTTACCCATCTAAAAGGGTTAAGTTAACCAGCCCATTTAACTCAACCCAAACATAATTGGGAACCCCACAATGACCAGTATGGTCCACAGCACATGGAAAGGGAGATATCTTGCGATGGTGTCATCCACTTTGTCAATGCGCATCTTATTCCGGTTCACCTTTACCAGGTCGAGTAAGATCAAGCTTAGATGACAGAAGAATAAGAGATTAGAACCCAGAACGGCTGCCCTATTAGGCGTAAATCCATACTCAGCTACACGATAAAGGATGGCCGATAAGGCTATTAGGTCTACCAGCAGAGAAACCGCCACCAAGCCCAGTAGTACTACTTCATTGAACCTACTCCTTCCTGCAGAAATACCTCCTGTAATGGAGAATACAATGATGCCCATCACAGCTATCAGCATAATGTTGAACACCAAGAGGAAGTCTCTGTCTTCATAAGGGTCCTTACCCACAGTGAACATGCTAATTAGATATACCACAAGAGTGAGGAGGACCAAGGGGCTGAATATATTGGCTATGATAGGTGCTATTTTGCTTATCAGATTAGGGAACTGCTGAAGAACAAATACTGCTACAACAGGCGCACAAACTACTCCACTAATGACCACATAGTCTACATAAAAATCTTCTATGTGTACTTGTATAGCTTCAAAGAGTCCTATGGTTATCCCCGTCATGATCATTCCGGCAATCATTAATAATGTCCCCATAATGGCCAGGTATCCATTATGCTTCAAATAGGTAATCCTTCCTGCAAAGTCTTTAGGTTGAAAATCCATGTAAATGAGTCCGTATAAACTCCATAGGAATAAAGGAAGGTGAATGTAAATGAGGTTCAAGCTATGGCTGGAAGGGTCTACAGGAAGCAGATTCACATAGGTACCCGCTATGGCGAATAAGCCCAGACTGACGACATACTGAACTCTGGAGAAACCGGGATTACTAAGCAATTGGTAGAGGGACATCCCAAAAAGAATAATCAACCCCACATTTCTCTCATAGAAAGGATAAGAATCCACATCAATAGAGAAGAGGGCAGGAATTTTTATAAGGACAAAGCTGACAAAACAACTGATTAGCAGGGCTGAGATCTGTCTTGATTGAAATAAAGTTTTGGGCTTGAAAGCTCCTTCAAGTGAAAGTCGGATCTTCCAGTACTCCACTAGTTGCTGGTCTGGGAGCTCAGGGTATATCTCCCCAAAGTCTTTTTGAAAGCTGGATGGATTTTGTCTGTACATGAGTTCCAGCTTTTCCGGATCATAGATATTGGCAATAATTTGTTCTTTCATATGAATTCTTCTGGTAGGGTGTTAATTAATGAGAGTATGTTAAGTAAGGGTAGGAGAAAACGAATCCCTTTCATTTGGTGAATGTCTTTCCGTCTTCACTCTTGATAGTATGGCCTCTAGAAGTGGTAGCATCTCATTCAGTACTCCGGTTTTAATGATAAAGTTCCAGAGAGGTTCAAACTTCTTCCAACCTCCGGTATAGGGAAAGTGCTTGAGTTTGTGTTTATGAGAATAATGCTTCATACTGGCTTTCAGAATATTTGGCCAGCTAAAAAATGACTTATAGGCCCAGTCATATCCATGCTTAAGTTCCTCCGGGCTTAGGCGGGTAAGTCTCATATACCACATGTCGTGTATCATAGAGATCCCAGTTTCGGGTAGTGATTCTCCCGGCAGCTAAAGAGGCGGCTAAAGTCGCTAATCCCAAAGGAGGGAAAAGGGAGTACTTGATGGGCCGCCAGCAAGGACTTTCGGCTTCAGCAAGGGCGGGTAAGATAAATTTTACAGTCATGATAGCTTATAAAGTACTTTGTATTTCAAAGTGAATGAGTAAAAAAATTAGCCTAACAGTTTTTCAATGGCTTTGATATGCTTGGTAAAAGCTTCCTTTCCTGCCTCCGTGGCACTATAGGTGGTATTAGGCTTCCTCGAGAGAAATTCCTTTTTGAAGCGCACATATTCCTTTTTCTCCAGGGTCTTTAAGTGGCTCGCCAGATTTCCGTCAGTTACGCCCAGGAGTTCCTTCAGGGAAGTGAAATCCACAGCATCATTTACCATGAGGACAGACATGATGCCCAGGCGTACCTTATTTTCAAAGGCCTTATCCAGATCTTGTAGAAGTTCCTTCACGCCTCTTTCTGTGTAATGATGACTATGCCCATGAAGATATTCACCAGGCCAAATCCAAGTACCCAAAAGAAGATTCCCTTGGAGATAAAGTAGGTTCCCAGCAGGCCCAACAGAATCTGTATGAAACCAAAAGGTTGGAAGATGGCCAAACTCATTTTGCTGGCACTGATAAGCCCCAGCCCATAAAAGATGAGTGTTAAAGGTATGACGATACCCACCAACCCATTGTTAAACAGAATCAGGCAGAATAGTCCACCAGCAACTAACGGCACACCCATACTCACAAAGGCCCTCCTACTGGCAAGATCCCAGAATTTTCTTTCTTCCTTTTGTGCTTTTCTATGGCTGAAAAAGAGAACAGCAGCAGCAGAAACCAGAATTACAGCTAGAGCTACCAGAAGGGTATGCAAAGATTCGTGATAGGAAAGTTCTGCAACCCCATACCCAAAAGGTCCTTCATGCTCTAATACAGGATAGTAAGCAAAGTAAGCACCTATGAGTGCCATCACGCCTGCTATGATGACTGAAATCCCATTAAAGGCCGTAAAGCGGGATGATTTGTTCATCATCTTCCGGATTTCCTGCAGGTCTTCTACATACTTTTTTTCTTCCATGAAAAGTACTTTGTATTTCAAAGTTAATGCAAAATACGTGGAAAGCAAGACTTCTGTTTCGGTCAACCATAAAAAAGGCCACTCAATTGAGCGGCCTCGTCTATTCTATTCCGGTAAGTGCTACTTATATGGTCAGCGTACTCACCTCATCCTTCAGGAAAATGGATTCCATGTCCAGTTCTGGAAGGAGGGCATGACGGCCTCTGTTAGCATCATTCCACTTGTCTATGTTGGTTCTGAGGTTTCTCAGACGTGTACGTGGCTTACCGCCTAGTGCTACACTTAATATCTTTAGAAGAATCTTCGCGTGCTCATATCTGCTGAGGGTAGCCTTACGCAGCTGACGTTGAAGGGAAAGGATGAGCTGGTTGGCCAGATCAAAGTCTTCCATCACTACATAAGTCAATGCAAGGAAGAACTTCACTTCCATATCTATGTGAATGTGTTTTCTCAGGTTCACCTCATTTCTCAGGTTATAGAGAATACGGGAAGTCTTCTTGTAGTTCTTGGCCGCAAAGAATGAATGTGCCATGAACATGTGATAGTTGGTGTAGAAGCTCATTCTGTAAGGCTCTACCTCTACCTTGCTGATATGCTCATCTATGTCCTTGATCAACTGCTCTATGGTGTTGGTACGCACGTGATGACGTAGCTTTCTGGACAGGAAGAGAGACGTATTCGCGTTGAAGTGGTAGCGCGTTAACAGCTCCTCTATCTTATAATCCAGGATTTCAAAGAAGATCTTAGACTTATCGCGGATCTTGTTGTTATCATAATAGATATAGCGCAGGAAGTTGAAGAGGATATTGATGTTCAGGTAGAAGGAATCATCCTTATAGTCTTCCAGGATCTGGAGAGACTTTTCGAACATCACCTCTACGTCCTCTACTTCACATCTGATGGTATCAGGGATTTCAATAAACAGCCTTGAGAATATGTGAATGATACACTTGAAGATGTATAGCCTGTGAGACTCGTATAGATTATTCAGGTTATCTATCTTCTCCATCACCCTGATCATCTCAGCGTGATCTTTCTCTTTTCTGGAGAGATAGTACATATCAAAGGCGCGGAAAAACTGAACTACCAGATCTACTGCCTTATCCATGGCTACCGCATAAGCTACCTGCTGGTTATATCTGCTCTTGAAGTAAGTATGGTTCTCATCAAAGGCGTGCAGATTCTGCAGCTCTTTGATACGATCATCATCCAATTAGGAAATTCAAAAATGATAAGTTCTTTCTCCAGCTTTCTAAGAGCAGCAATAGAAATTTCTCTGGGGTTGTTAAATACCAGATCATTTACATTCAGGACCCTACGCATCACATGAAGGTTAGGATCACCTACTCTGTTTAGGAGGAAAGTTTCTATTTTTTGGTTAAGTCGTGACTTGAGAACATAGAAGGCAGATGGGGTAATGTCAAACTGATTAAGAAACTCCTTGTCAGGTGAGATAGGATTTTCTCTAATGATTCTTAGAAAGGCAGCACTCTTCTCAGCTTTGTTAGCGGTAAAAGTAGCGTGTATCTCGTTAAATTCTTCCTCAGTTAATTGGCTTATGATTTTGTATAGGTCCATAACTAGCGTTTTTGTCTTTAGACTTTAGTGGACGAATCTTTGGCGACTACAAGATGGCAAATGGTGTATGCTGGAAAGGGCTGCTCTGGAAGCTGAAAGGTGGCATTTTCTACCTGGTTTTTGCAGGAGTCATGCCAGTTTCAATTTTCATATCGTCAAATTTGATTTTTCAACCTTCAAGTTTCAGTTTTTGACTCTCCATTTTCACTTTTTTCAGTCGCGCTGAAATTTTAGTGATAAACATGTTTGAAAATTAGGCACTTATGTGTTCGCTTTCTAAACAAAAACCTGTCCTTTTTTACATACTTTAGGTAGTATTTCTCACAATTTTTTTCACTTTTCTCCATTTCTTACGCTTTCAGTGGAAAAATGCCATGAAGAATAAGGGCTTTTGGACAAGTAACTGTTCTTTTAGGGGCAATATTACTTTGCAGCCTGTTAATAAGGCTTTTACATATTCTTAACCTCTTATTTGTAAACTATTTAGCAGGAAAATCGCTTGTAAGGATGGGTTTTTTACCCTTTCTTTCCTGTGCAGAAAGAAGCTTGATTGCTGAGATTAAAAGATATGAGTCCGGAATATACATACACTTTATCCCATTTTTCTTACCAGAGAATTCCGTCTAGAGAAATCTACATAGGGGATGTTCCGCTGGGAGGGAATAATCCTATTCGAATACAGTCCATGACTACGACAGACACCATGGACACTATGGGAACGGTAGAACAGGTGATCAGAATGGTTGAGGCGGGCTGTGAATATGCACGTATTACAGCACCCAGTAAGAATGAAGCGCACAACCTGAAAGAGATCAAGGATGAGCTCAGAAAAAGAGGAATCAAGGTACCCTTAGTTGCAGACATTCACTTTACGCCTAACGCTGCCGAGATAGCTGCCAGAATAGTGGAAAAGGTGAGGGTAAATCCGGGTAACTACGCAGACAAGAAGAAATTCAAAGAGATAGAATACACAGATGAATCCTACCAAGCTGAGTTGGAGAGAATTCACAAACGTTTTACGCCTCTGGTGAAGATTTGTAAGGAGGAAGGGACTGCCATGCGGATAGGAACTAATCACGGCTCTCTATCTGACAGAATCCTGAGTAGGTATGGAGATACTGCTCTGGGCATGGTGGAGTCCGCTATGGAGTTCATCCGGATTTGCCAGGAGTTTAATTACCATAATCTGGCTATTTCCATGAAAGCTTCCAATCCTCAGGTGATGGTACAAGCATATCGTCTCCTAATGAAGAGTATGCTGGAAAATGGAAATGTGTATCCACTGCATTTAGGCGTGACAGAGGCAGGAGAGGGAGAAGATGGAAGGATTAAGTCAGCTTTGGGAATTTCCACCTTACTATTAGATGGGATAGGAGATACCGTAAGAGTCTCCCTTACAGAGGAGCCGGAATATGAAATGCCGGTAGCTCAATTTCTGGTGGACTATCATGTGAAGCAAGCCAACAAGCTAAGAGCTAAGGAACTTGAAGGACCTCAGCGAGAAAAAATCAAACTTCCCTTCAGCCCATTTGAGTTTAAAAGAAGAGTTGCCCATACCAGAGAAAATATTGGCTCAGATCAGGTACCCAGAGTGATTTGTGATCTTTCAGGCAGAGACCTTAAGCCCGCGGATCTCACGCCTGTAGGCTATACCTATATAGAGAGCCTGGACAAGTATAACTTCTCTGATCTGGCCACCGACTTTGTATATCTGGGAGACCATGTGCCCGTGTTCGAACTCCCCGGTGGAGTTAAGAAAGTCTATACAGCTAAAACCTGGAGGCTTTTAGCTGAGAATGAGCAAAACTTTCCTTTGTTTGATTCACCTGCTGAGTACGCCTCTGCTTCAGAGAAACATAGTAAGCTGAATTTCATCAAGCTTAGACCTGAAACGCTGGCAGAAGCAAACGCAGTTACAGCTAATGAGCCCATAGCTTGGGTGTTAACTTCTCAGGCGGATTTGCCCGTGTATGACATGCGAGCTATGATCTATCAGCTTGAGATGGAAGGGAGGAAGGATCCCATTATTATTCAACTTAACCATTCTACAGATTTCAGCTATTATCAGGATGATCACCTGGAAGAGTATTTGAGAATAGATGAAGACGCTCGTGTTCAACTTTCACTTTCATCTCAGCTAAGTACACTATTGGTGGACGGTTTAGTAGATGGGGTTTGGCTGGAAAAGGCTGACGAGGTGAGGCTACGTACGGCCTTTGGTGCCTTGCAGATGTCTCGTTTGAGAATTACCAAGACTGAGTATATCTCTTGTCCTTCTTGCGGACGTACCCTCTTTGACTTGCAGGAAACTACAGCTCGCATACGTGAACGCACGGAACACCTGAAAGGAGTAAAGATCGGTATCATGGGTTGTATAGTAAACGGGCCTGGAGAAATGGCAGATGCAGACTATGGGTATGTAGGGGTAGGACCTGGTAAAATAGCCTTATACAGGGGTCAAACAGTGGTAGAAAAGGCCGTACAAACTGAGGAAGCCGTAGACAGATTGATAGACCTGATCAGGGCAGATGGCAAATGGTTAGAGCCGGAATCTGCTGAGTTGGTTTAGGAGAATAGTTGAGACTGGAAGATTTATCTCTTATTTTGGGACAAATCTGACAATCAACCGATGAAAGAGAAGTTTCTTGAAGACATACAGTCTGGATATTCCTTTGAGGGGAAGTCCATGGTTTTGGGTGGCGCTATGCTAGACGGAGAATGCCAAACAGGCACTTTGGTATCCCTACCACTGGAAACCCTGAACCGTCATGGCCTTATAGCTGGTGCTACTGGTTCCGGTAAAACCAAAACCCTCCAAATAGTAGCTGAACACCTGGCAGAAGCAGGGGTCCCCTCCTTGTTGATGGATATTAAAGGAGACTTAAGTGGAATCGCACAGCCCAGTCCCGGGCACCCCAAAATAGATGAGAGACATGAGAAAATAGGAATTCCCTTTGTGCAGGCAGCTGCCTCAGTGGAATTACTAAGCCTTTCTGATGAGCCAGGCCTAAGACTCAGGGCTACCGCTACGGAGTTTGGCCCTGTTCTATTCTCCAAAATGCTGGGCCTAAATGATACCCAGTCAGGCGTCATGTCTGTCCTCTATAAGTATTGCGATGATAACAAGCTTCCACTGTTAGATCTGGAAGACGTAAAGAAGAGTCTTCAGTACATCACAGACCAGGGTAAAAAAGAGTTTGAGAAAGAGTACGGGCGTGTGTCTACGGCTTCTGTAGGAGCCATCATGCGTAAGCTGATTACGCTGGAACAGCAGGGTGGTAATAGATTTTTCGGTGAACCCTCCTTTGATGTGGATGACCTGATCAGAACAGATGAGGACGGTAGAGGCATAGTCTCTATTCTGAGGTTAACGGATATTCAGGATAAGCCCAAGCTGTTCTCTACCTTCATGATGAGCCTACTGGCAGAGATTTACACTACCTTCCCGGAGGAAGGAGATCTGGATAAGCCTAAGTTGGTCATCTTTATAGATGAGGCTCACCTGATTTTTGAAGAAGCCTCAGATGAGTTGCTGGATCAGTTAGAGAGCATAGTCAAGCTGATACGTTCTAAGGGCGTAGGACTGATATTCGTTACGCAGAATCCAGCTGACATTCCAGATGATGTTCTGGGGCAGCTAGGATTGAAGATTCAACATGCGTTAAGAGCTTTTACGGCTAAAGATAGAAAAGCCATTAAACTGGCTTCTGAGAACTTCCCTCTCTCTGACTATTACGACATAGATGAGCTACTTACCCAGCTAGGGATAGGTGAAGCTTTAGTAACGGCTTTGAATGAGAAAGGGATTCCCACGCCACTGGTTCATACTATGCTTAGGGCGCCTCAGTCCAGAATGGATGTTTTGACCAAGAAGGAGATCAAAGAGATCATCAATCAGTCAGACCTCATAGGGGAGTATAATAAAGAGGTAAATCGTGATAGTGCCTATGAAATTCTGAAAGAGAAGATAGCATATGCAGAAAAGGAAGAATTACAGGCAGAAAGACGCAAGCAAAGAGAGAAAGCGGTTTCAGTGCGTTCCAGTTCAAGAAGGAAAAAAGAGAAGAGTGCCTTTGAGCAGATAGCAGATAGTACCTTAACCCGCCAAATAGGCAGAACGGTGGCCAGGGAGCTTACCAGAGGATTATTAGGAGCCCTCGGAATAAGTACTCGAAAACGCCGTAGCTAACCATTATTCTCATAAAACAAAAAGGCCAGCTCGTTTGAGCTGGCCTTTCTTATTCAGATGAAAAAATTATTGAATATTTTGAGAAAGAGTTTGGTCTAACTCTTTGTATTGAGTAGCTGGTAGATCAGCTTCTTCAATTACCTGGGCTTCACTAATGTTTTGGTCAGCATTTACTGGCTGAATAAACAGTTGAGTGTAATCTACCCCTGAGACCGCAGCTGTTTCCGGAGAATTAAAAATGAACCCGTCTACAGCAATGAACAAACCAATAACCACAGCTGCTTTAAGACCAAATCTCAATATTTCATTCAGAAACGCCTTAAGAATCGCCTTCTTGGTAATCTTTTTAGCGAAAGCATAAGCAATAGGAGTGATGAGGACGAGGCAAAAGGTAATTAAGAATATTGTTGCCAGTGTAATCATGTTGATTAGATACCCCTTTTATGATTTGTTATTAATTGCTAGTCTCTAATTGCAAACTATCTAATGAGATAGTGTTATAATTAAAAGACTATTCAAATTTACGTACTAGAAGGGAGCTGGACAATGGATTTCGTTTTAATGGTTCAATATTGGAATTGAATGGTCACTCCATAAATTTGTACCATTTTAAATTAATTCTTACATGCCTATTTCAAGGCTGTTTGAACCTATCTAACAAAAAAAAGACTGGACTAGCCCGTCCAGTCTACTTTCACCCAATTAAAATAACCCTAAACCCTATGAGGGCTTACGATACTAACCTTAATCTTACTAGTGTGTAATTCTTTAATTTACACTACTCATGGAGCTCTTTTGATACACCTTAGAGATACATGAGCTAAGTCCGATTGTTAAGTTGTCAGAATCGTGTTAAGCACTCTACAAGCTTACGGATTTAGGGTAGTTTATTTTTCGTATAGTTCCCTATTAGTATAAAATAACACTTTAATGGATTATTCTCTTGTCCAATTGGTTTAGGGAAAAGTATTAATGAAATTTTCAGCTAACTGCTTGATTTATTGGGGGAAAGCCTTACTGAATCATGATCTTATGAAGATCGGTTTGGTCTCCTACAGCCACTTTGAGTACATACATACCTGTGAGAATATTACTTAACGGAATGACCAACTGTTGAATGTTGCTGACTACGGGCTGTACTTGATTGTACACACTTCTGCCACTGAGGTCTATAAGTTCTATCTGAATCTCCTGAGAATTTACATTGGTTTGCACATCCAGTGTTAGGAGCTCAGTAGATACAATGGGATTAGGATAGGCTTTAGAAAGCTCCTCTCCCAGAACTGTAGTGGTGATATTTCCACTAAAAAGGGCTTCTGCTTTCTCAAAGGCTGCTATTCCCACTTTTTCTCCTATCAGTCTACCCGGTATGTCATCTGCTGGAGGGTGTATGCCGCCCCAAATTCTGGAAAGAGAGGTTTGATCAGAGGCATCTCTATAGGTAGCCCACTGAAGGGTGATGTCTACACTAGGGCCCTCCTCAAATACCAGGAACTCATTCTTAGGTGCTTCAAACTCTCCCATTCCACCGGGAAAGAAAGGATCACCTGTTAGCAAAGTAAGAACTTCCGCAGCTGCTCGTGAGAAGGTAGAGTGGCCAGAAACAAAACCTGCAAACGGAGGTGTCACAAAGGTAGGTCGCTGGTAAGGCCACCAGAGTTCTGATCTGATCCAGTCTACCCCTGCCATATCAGTCTCCGGATCCAAAATGAAATCTGGTCCTGCCCATGCATTAAACTTGATTTTCCCTACTTCTCTATCCTCAAATCCTGCTAATGGATCCCCTGACTGGATAAGCTCTATTTTTCCTGGATACAGAGGAATGCCCAATGGACTATAGCTTTGAATATTAGGGAAAGAGCACTGGCCATTATCAGCCATGGCTCTAAGGGCAGAAACCGGACGTATGTAATCGTAATAGCCTTTTAATCCCCATGCTGAGACCGCTGCATCATGCACGGCTCCCCCTAAGGCCATATACGCCTTTACGTCCCATTCCAGTTCAGCAAGTTCTTCACCTACACCTTTAAACTTTCTTTCAAACTGAGGATGATCATGCACATAATTCATGATGGAAAACCAGTGTCCCGGAGGTGTCTCAGAGTCAGGTCCATCGGCCCAGAATTCAGCTAACACCCTTGCATAGTCTGCGCGAGGCACTATCTGTGGCTCATAGGGTTCTCCCGTAGCAGGATTAACAGAATGTCCTCTACTGGCATCTCCTCCATTATCAAAATCATAGAAAGCAGGATAGTCTGCATAATCAGTAGGGTAGGAGTCTATATTTCCTATGGATGCCGGAGAAATATCCCACATCACGCTATCTGCGGGATCCAGGTGCTTGGACCATGCGGCCACCAGGGAAAATCCCCAACGATAATATTCATTTTCTTCATCAGACTGATCTTCACTCAGGTAAGGCGGTGGGCCCGGATCATGATACACCCAGTAGGTTTCTTCCTCTCTCTCATAAACATTAAGATCTCCACTGCTAAGCGCAAAGGGAGTAACCTTTCCCCACTCAGCACTAAGGAAGTCAACTAACCCATCTACGAACTGATTCCCACTCTGATCAATGAACACAGCCAGTGCCAAAGGCTGCCATCTGTTAAGGTCGTCTATCAGCGGATTTCCAGGACTGTCTGGAACCAAAGGATCATTGATAGGCTGATAGAAGGTATTGGCGTAGTCCTCCTCCTCATTGGCATTATCCTGTAAGCCAAAGGCAATGATTTCTGTAGCAATGAAATTTCCCAGAGCAGCTGGAGAACCTGATTCATAATCTGTAGAGGTGAATTCGGGATCGTACCCCAGAGAGGTAAGTACCGAGTCAAAATGTGGGAGAGCCAGAAAGCCCGCTTTTTTATCCTCAAACCTATGATTTAATAATCTGTAAGCCGCATAGCTAATGGCTTCTTCTCTGGCTGCCTGAAT
>JBCBKZ010000087.1:12038-12280 GCA_038520955.1 Bacteroidota bacterium
ATCAGTGGTATTAGGGATAAAGTCAGAGAATACACTGGCATAACTACCTACAGATTTGCCTATTAGGAAAGGTTCAGCAGTTTCATCCATGATGGCCCATGCATCATACATAGCTGCAGAGGTATGAAACAAATTTCTGGCATGGACAGTGGGCCTGGCTAAGTCATTTCTTATTGCAAATAGCAAAGCTTCATTCCATTGTCTGGCGACTGAGTGCTGAGCAGTAGTCTCAAAAAACAGTG
>JBCBKZ010000880.1:0-2380 GCA_038520955.1 Bacteroidota bacterium
GAGTACCCCATTAGTGGTGATGTGTATGCTGTCTATGCCTTCTATTTGAGAAACATCCTCTAGAAAATGGATGAGATCTTTTCTAAGAAAGGGCTCACCTCCAGTAATTCTCACCTTACGTATGCCCATCTTACTCATGATGTCCAGCATCCGTAGCATCTCTTCATAAGTGAGTAGTTCTTTTCTGGGAATATACTGTATTCCTTCCGCCGGCATACAGTAAAAGCACCTCAGGTTACATCTGTCAGTAACCGCCAACCGCACATACTCTATGGGCCTTCCGTGATTATCTATAATAGGGTCAATCGCCATGCGCAAAATTTAAGTACCTTTAAACAGGTAGTCTTGTGTATGACAAACACAAGATGAATTAAGACTGATTATTCTATAAATTACAAAAATCCCTTTAAGACTGTTTGTAGAATCTCAATATGGACTATAAAATTATCTGCTTTGGTATTGCAAAGGACATTTTAGGTGGGCGGGAAGTAAGCCTGAGTTTACCTGATGACCTAACTGTGGAAGAATTTCAAAAGATTATAGAGGAGCGCTACCCCAAGCTATCAGGGCTGGCTAGCATGAAGATAGCGGTAAATGAAAGCTATGCTACCCCAGGGCAGGTGATATCATCCTCAGATGAAATTGTGTTAATTCCTCCGGTAAGTGGAGGTTAATTATCCCGCTTAAAATCTTTCTTTCCTCCGGTTTTCTCTATCAGCTGAGTTTCCTGGATGATGATATCATGAGAAACTGCCTTACACATATCATACACAGTTAAGGCTGCTATGGTGGCACCAGCAAGTGCTTCCATTTCTACTCCAGTTTTTCCTACAGTCTTCACACGTGTATCTATAATGACCTCTTCTTTATTCTCTACAAAGATGTCTATTTTAATACTGTGTATGGGCAGAGGATGGCATAGTGGGATGAGTTCGCTGGTTTTCTTGGCACCCATAATACCGGCCAGCCTGGCAGTTTGAAACACAGGCCCTTTCTTCATTTGGATCTCCCCCTCTTCCAGCAAAGCCAGAATCTCTCTTCCTAAGAGAACCTTGGAGCGGGCGCGCGCCATTCTTTCTGTATCATTTTTCTGGCTAACATCTACCATATTAGCCCTACCCGATTCATCTACGTGAGACAAGGATAGTTCTTTGTCTTTAGAATTGTCTGCTTCCACTTGTTATTATTCCTTTAAGGACATATTCATTCCCTCCAAAGGTACTATAATTTTTTCCTTAATTTTTCCATCAACATGACGAATGGCTTGGTATTCTGCATCACGTAGAAGTGTAAATAAGGAATACCGGCATCCAGTAACTGCATAGCCTGCTGATAGGCCCACTCTACCCCTACCTTCATTTCTTCCTCTCTAGTCTTGGCAGCATCCATTCTTTCAATAAGTTCCGTAGGGATGTCAACATAGAAAATGGCAGGTAGTCTGCGTACTTGCCGTTTAGAAGTGAGAATCTTAATCCCCGGGATTAGGGGAAATTCTATTTTTTGCTGTAGGGCTACCTCCCTGAAGTCCAGAAACTTTTGAGAATCAAAAAACATCTGACTGACGGCATAATGTGCCCCTGCTGCCTGCTTATCCTTGAGAATTTTTAGGTCGAAATCCCTATTAGGGGCTTCAAAGTGTTTCTCTGGATAACAGCTTACTCCTATGCAGAAATTGGTTTTCGCAGCGTCTATGAGGTCGTCTATATACTTCCCTGTGTTCATGCAGTTGACCTGCTTGACCAGATCCAGGGCATATTCATTGGTACTTCTGTCCTGAGGGATAGGCCTTGGGGAACGCTTATCTCCTCTGATGGCGAGGATATTCTCTATTCCCAGGTAGTTCAATTCTATCAGCGCATCTTCCGTTTCTTCTCGGGTAAATCCCCCACAGAGGATGTGGGGAACGGGCTCCAGGTTATACTTATATTTGATGGCTGCACATAACCCAAAGGTACCGGGACTTTTCCGTTTTACCTTTTTCTTGAAGCTACCATCACCCATTTCTTCCCACATCACTTCAGCAGCATGGCTGGTGACATTGATGAAGGGTGGATTAAATGGTAAAATGGATTCTACCGCTTGGTGGAGCCGGGCTATGTTACTCCCTCTTTTAGGAGGAATAATCTCAACACTTACCGTAGGATTTTTGACACGCTGGAGGTGTTCAATTACTCGCATACTCAGATTAATTTAGCTACGCAAATTAACCTACTATTCCACAATACCTAAAAGCTTATTTTCAAAAAAAGTTTCAGCCCTAAGAATGTCTGATAGCGATAACTGGATCCACTACTGAAGCGATCCATGAAGGACATAGGCGTAGCTATGGGACTGGCAGCTGTCATAGGTCTGGTATCCGGTTTTCTGCCTTCATGGATCG
>JBCBKZ010000881.1:0-2377 GCA_038520955.1 Bacteroidota bacterium
AATAGCTTCCCTTGAAGAGATAGAAGCCTTTGATGGAGATAAAAGCCTGGTTAATTCTACCCAAACTTTCTTGACCTACATGAAGAAACAGGCAGATGAGTACTATCCTAAATTTGTAGACTTCTATCTGAAGAAAGATAATATGGAGAAGGTGCAGAAGATAGTGGAGTCCAAGAGTAAGAAAGAAAGAACAAAGGAGGATATAGACAAATACAATAAAGCTGTTAAGGAATTTAATGCTGCTGTAGCTGATTATAATGATGTGATCAATACCTCCAATAAGGAAAGAAGTAAAGCCATCAATGAATGGAATAAAATGGCGGATGGATTTTTCTCCAAACACTCCAAAGGGTAAGAGATTTACCCTAATGTACATAGCTACCGGCATTAATATCTACTGTACATCCTGTAGCATGGTCCATCATACCACTAGCCATTAGCAGTACCGTAGGGGCTATATCTGAAGGCTGGGTAAGCTCATTCAAGGCGAGGTCATTCAGAACATATTCCTTCCCATAGGTATCTATAAAGTCATGGGCCATATCTGTCTCTGTAAACCCTGGAGCAATAACAAAGGAGGTTATTCCTTTCTTTCCATATCCTCTGGCGATAGACTTACTTAAAGCTACCATACCCGCCTTGGAAGCCGCATAGGCCATGTATTCTGGTGTATCTCCTCTAAAAGCTGCACGGGAAGAAATGAAGATGATTTTTCCTCCTTTCTGCTTCTCAAATTGCTTAATGGCGTGTCTGCTAAGGGCAGCACTAGCGGTGAGATTCGTTTGAAGGGTTTTATCCCATACCGCTTGCCATTCTTCATCTGATAAAGAATTCTCTTCCGGGAAGGCCACACCGGCGTTATTAATAAGGACATCAATCCTGCTGTAGATATTCTCTACCTCCTTTACTAATTGATGAGTTTGATCTGCCTGAGAGAGGTCAGCCTGAAAGGAGCGACTATCTTCTGAAGCCTGCTTGAGAATTCGTTCTGTAGCTATTTGATTATGCCTGTATTGTAGGGCTAATGTGGCCCCCGCCTTAGCTAGTAACATAGCTATTCCAGCTCCTATTCCTCTGGAAGCACCCGTCAAAAGGATAACTTTTCCGCTTAGATCTATTTGAATCATATTGGTTTGTATATATTTGCGCCTCGGAAGTAACAGATAAATCTACATATACACCACTATGAAAGCACTCGTATTTCCCGGACAGGGAGCCCAATACGTAGGAATGGGGCAAAGCCTTTTTGATGAGTCTGATGAAGCAAAATCCTATTTCCAGAAAGCCAATGAAATACTGGGATTTGATATACAGGCCTTAATGTTCAGCGGGACAGATGAGGACCTGAAAAAAACAGCCGTTACTCAGCCAGCTATCTACATTCATTCTGTAGTAACTGCCTTGGTGCATAAGTCAGCCGATGAAGGGGCTATGGCGGCAGGCCATTCTTTAGGAGAATTTTCAGCCCTTACAGTTGCAGGTGCCCTTAACTTTGAAGATGGGCTCAAGCTGGTTTCTGTAAGAGCTAATGCCATGCAGAAAGCTTGTGATTTACAGGAAAGTACCATGGCCGCTATTCTGGGACTGGAAGATGCCGTGGTAGAAGAGATTTGTTCTTCTATTGAAGAAGAGATCGTAGTTCCAGCTAACTACAACACGGTCGGGCAGCTTGTGATTTCAGGAACCAAAGCCGGAATCGCAAAGGCCATAGAAATAGCCCAGGAGAAAGGGGCTAGAAGGGCGCTTGA
Organism: Bacteroidota bacterium; assembly: GCA_038520955.1. Lineage (GTDB taxonomy): Bacteria > Bacteroidota > Bacteroidia > J057 > J057 > JBCBKZ01. The sequence continues at coordinate 1,749 of JBCBKZ010000881.1, forward strand.
ACTGCCAGTAAATGGAGCCTTTCATTCTCCTTTAATGGAACCTGCCAGAGTGGAGTTAGCTGCCGGAATAGAAGAGACCCATTTTAATGATGCCAATATTCCTGTTTATCAGAATGTTTCTGCAATGCCTCACCAAGCAAGTTCTGAAATCAAGGAAAATCTATTGAAACAATTGACAGCACCAGTAAGATGGACGCAGACCATGCAGGCCATGATAGGAGATGGTGCTACTGAATTATTAGAGATTGGACCAGGTAAAGTACTCCAGGGATTGGTCAAAAAGATAGACAGAAAATTCCCTGTGAGCGGAATCAGTTAAAAGTGTAAGAAAATTTATACATAATCAGATATGAGTGGGCTACCTGTTTCAGGTGGCCCATTTTCATTAGAAATACCTAAGAATAAGGAAGAAATATTTTCTGGAGAATAAGCTTGACTTAGGTCTAGCCTAAATCAGTCCTGCCTCATATCCCTCACATAGCCTTTTAGAATGCTACTTGTGGAGACTGGTTCTTTTGTAAAGCTTATAGCTAAAATCTTACAGCTTGTGGTAATCCTACTCCAAGGCTTGGTCTTTTCTTGTAAATACTTGAGAAAGAATACTGTGAGGTGTTTTCTGTCTATCTTTT
>JBCBKZ010000882.1:0-2376 GCA_038520955.1 Bacteroidota bacterium
TTATGATGGAAGAGGCAATAGGAGTAGATATAGACTTTGCAGAATCCCTGTTAATAGGAATTAAGGTAAGTACTTCATTATTAGGGGAAAGAGCATGAGCTGTAAACATGGAATTCGCTTCCTCTATTTTTTCTTTTGGAGAACGGCTAACCAAGGATTCAGAAATAGGAGATTCTATCAATAAATCTTTTTTCGAAGGAGGTTGCTCAGATGGGTTAGCAGAGATCTGGCTCTCTTGAGAGGGTGGGTTGGAAGTCAGAAGGTAAGCAGAACTTATTCCTATGAATCCCATGAATAGGAAACATAGGAATAGCCAAAAAGGTCTTCGCTTCTTCTTTTTCTCTAGGGCCAAAGCATTCTGGATTACCTTAGCATTCTTCTCCCATGACAGCCGTGAGGGAACCTCTGTAGGTTGGTAATCCTGCAGTCCTTCTTTGAATATGTCAAATGGATCTTTGCTCATGTTTTCATGCTTAGCAATTTCTCTTGTAACAGCTTCTTTGCTCTGGATAACTGGGATCTGGAGCTACTTTCACTTATCCCTAATAGCTGCCCGATTTCTTTGTGAGAATACCCATCCACCACAGATAGATTAAATACCGTTCTGTATCCGTCAGGGAGGTAACTGATGAGGGTAAGTAGATATTCTGCATCATACTTTTCGTTCACACTTGGCAGGTATGATTCATTTTCTGGTAGGTACTCCTTATCTACCCATTCCAGTCCCTTTTTTCGTTGATAGTTGAGGATTTTGTGAATAGCGATGGACTTGACCCAGTACTTAATTTCGCCCTTAGCAGGATCAAACTTGGAAAGGCTACCGAAGATTTCTATGTAGATTTCCTGCATTAAGTCTTTCATTTCCATCTCCTTAATGGGAAACCTCCTACAGATTCCATACAGATATCCCAGAAAATGCTCGTACAACACTTTCTGGGCTGAAGGTTTTCCTTCCAAACAGGCCTTTATGATGTTCTCGTTGATCAATCAGGTCATTTCTTTGGAAGGACTACTCGCATTTGATTAAGGGGACGGCAAAACTGACCTCTACTATGCCCACGTTTTCATAAGCCTCGCAGCCACTTGCCTGGGTATTAATAAATCGATATCCAAAAGCAGAAAGTGTTCCAGAGATATACTCTTCACTCAGAGAGTCTATTTCTACTTCTATGTTTTGTTCACCACATACATCATCTAGAAATACGAGTTGTTCTTCACCATTAAAGTCAGCTCTTAAAGCACCGCCTGTTCCTATCATGTCTTCCTTAGTATCACCCAATAAGAAGATGGCATAGGCTCCCTCTTCCGGATTTAAATGAACCTGGGTGCCGGAAGAGTTTACGCACTTCACTTCACTGGAAGAAATGGTATGGAAAATGTCAAAAAGGGTGGCTCCAAATCCTTCCTCTTCCACCACAAGATTGGAATTTAGGCTATACTTAAACGATCCTTTCCCAACTTCAATAATAGTCGGGCTATGATCGGGTGTTTCCTCAATCTGGAGAATGTTTTCCTCACTACAGGAAAGAAGGAAAAGGACAAGTAAAAGGGGAATGCATTTTTTCATTTCACTGGGCTTATGGGTTTTTCTTACTTATTACCCAGGCACAGAGGAAACGCTGCATTCAGATAGGTATTTTCGAAAAATAAATATAAGAGGGAAGAGAGGAAGTGCTTAGGAATCTCTTTTGGCCAACTCCTCATCTATATCATTCATCTGCTTCTTACTGGTCATCATGACGAGTGTCAGAATGAATACAGAGGTTAACACAGGCATTTTATCTGTTCCCCAGTCTCCTTCTACCAGTAAAAAAATCAACATTCCTAGCGCGACTATAGCCAGACCTAGTATGATGCTCATAACGGTCTTTAGGGTTTTTCTTTTGTCCAGAAGTTCCTCTTCTGTATGCTCACTGAGCTCTTTTTTCTTCTTTTTTGCCATTGAGAGGTATGTCTATGGGGATTCTACTTAATTGGAATTACGATTGGCGAGTTCTGTATTGATGGCAGTAATCTGATTATTGCTGATTAATGCTACAAAGCCCAGCATACCCATGGACATAAGGGCAGGTAGTTTGTTATCACCTCCAGTTCCTGAAATGACAGAGTAGAGAACGAACACAATAGCGACGATACACATTCCTATCATCATACCAATCAATGTTCTTAGGGTCTTCTTTTTCCCTTCCAATTCTTCTACAGAAAAATCACTTAACTCTTTTTTCTTTTTTTCAGCAGGGAAATAGGAGTTATATATATTTCCTTTTTGGGTAATTATTTTATCGATAAGTGTCACGAAATACTCTTGCTCCGTATCAGCATACATTTCTTTGAATTGTATTAATGCTCCGCGTAGCTTTAAAGACAAGGGCTTGT
>JBCBKZ010000883.1:0-2372 GCA_038520955.1 Bacteroidota bacterium
ACCTAAGTGATTCTCCTAGCTTGCTGCTTATCTCATAGTTGAGTGGGGGAAGGCTAAAACCGACTTGATTCTGAATGGAATTCAGCTTCAATAGTTATTGATTTACAAGAAAGCAATCATGATAAAACAGCTGTACGTCTGTGTTCTTCTTCTGTTATCCACTAACATCATGTTGAGCCAGAATGAAGAAAATACACCCTACTTAACCATCGGATACTTAGGGAATGTCGGCATACATCCTGGTGCGAAAGTTGGCTTGCAACTCCCACTAAAATCTGTAGCGCTATTCTCAGATGAAGCTGTAAATCACACGCTCTTACTAAGTCCACAGGCAGCTACTTATTTCCGCGGGAGACGTGAATTTGGCTTATTCTTTCAAAATGAAGTGGGCATACTAAGGAAAAGAGAGGGAAGACATATTAGCCATATGCTTGGGATAGGACTCGGCTATCTGGGAGAATCTATCATGCTTTCAGAATCAGTTTCCCTTGGATCAGGTGAGATTACAGGGAATGAGAGAGAATGGACACATTTTTTCCTTCCCACACTCAACTATGAGATAAGCAGCAAGCTAGGAGAATCACTTAGGTGGTATACCAAATTGATTTCTGGTCCCAAACTGGGGCAAGAGGAATGGGAAATCGCCCTCTTTTTGGAGGCAGGTATTAAGATAAATCTGAAAAAATAATCTCAAGAGAAATGACTAGAAAAGAGTTCCTAAGGCTAAGCGCCTTATTGGGAGTAGGGGCTTCCGTATTATCACAAATGCTGACGGGATGTACCTCCAGAGATGAAATCATCAATCCCTCTTTCCAGACAAATTTTTCGGGTAAAGTCATCATAGTAGGGGCTGGCGCCGCAGGCCTGACGGCTGGTTACCTCCTAAACCGCTACAATATTCCTTTTGAAATTCTGGAAGCCGCCTCGGTTTATGGAGGTAGGATAAAAGAGATAAGGGGATTTGCCGATTTCCCTATAGATCTGGGAGCTGAATGGATTCATACTCACCCTTCCATTTTGGCAGAAATCATTAATGATGAAACCGTAAACGCAGAGGTAGACATCGTTAACTACAGCCCTGACACTATCCATATCTGGAAAAACGGAGAACTGAAAAAGCGGAATTTCTTCTCCAATTTCTATGGCGAGCATAAGTTTAAAAACTCAGGTTGGTTTGATTTCTTTGAGCAGTATATAGTTCCATCTGTCAGGAATAACATACGACTGAACAGCCCTGTGAACGAGATTGATTACTCTGCTGATAAAGTAATGCTCAAAACCTCACAAGGGGAATCCTTTGAAGCAGATAAGGTAATTCTCACAGTACCGTTGAAGATTTTGCAAAATGAGTTTATCACCTTTTCTCCAGCTATTCCAGAAGCACAAAAGCAGCTTATAGATAAGGTGGAAATGCCAGACGGGATAAAGATTTTCGTGGAATTTTCCGAGAAATTCTATCCGGGAATAGTGGGCTTCGATTCTGTATTTGAGCTACTTGCAGGAGAGAAGCTATTATATGACGCTGCCTTTAGGAAGGACGCAGACAGACATGTATTAGGGCTTTTCACGGTAGGAGAGCCCTCTACAGAATACACTCAGTTCGATTCTGAGGAAGAGTTGATGACCTATTTTATGGCGCAGCTAGACGAGATATTTGACGGGAAGCCCTCTCAAACCTACCTGAATCATGTGGTGCAAAACTGGTCGAAGGAGCCCTATATTCAAGGCTCCTATTCTTTCCATGAGAATAATAATGATGCACAGGACATGAGAAAGCCCATAGCCAATAAGTTGTTTTTTGCCGGGGAAGCCTATAGTTCTCTATCTACTGCTACCGTACACGGAGCTGCTCAATCTGCCTATCAGGCGGTAGAAGAAGCGCTACAGGCTTAAAAAAGCCCCTGTGGATTTGCATGAAAATGTTAGAGATTATTCTTCCGGGAGTACTATGGCAAAACCCATTTCTTCCAGTATGCCTTTGGAATCATAGTAAGCTGCATCAAAGGCTATTTTGCTATCCTGAATTTTGAAAACCAGGTGTATGGGCATCCCTACTTGCTTATTCATGGCTTTGTTAGTCCATCCATCCCATCCCCAGAAAAGGATCCAGTCGCCTTTTTTGGGGGCCATTCTCTACCATTAAGGCAGAGTGGAATCCCTGTAAGGTATGGCCAGTGTTCACATTGTGGTTCTCCTTCCAGGTAGCCATCACATTCTCAACAGTATGCTGACTATTAAATCCGTTTAGAATCCCTAACTTGGAATCCGAAGGGCAAGCCTTTTAGACTGGGGTACAACTTCTTCCCTGCAATTGACCACTTTAACTGGATGTACAAATCTGTCAAACTTTATGTGTTGGGTTGTCTAATGAT
>JBCBKZ010000884.1:0-2370 GCA_038520955.1 Bacteroidota bacterium
AACTGCTCAAATAAAGCTGAGCTTCATTGATGTTAGCACCTCTCGAACCATACTCATCATTGAAATAGCTGATGGTATTCTCCTCAAAGTTGTTCACCCTAATCATAAGGTTGTCAAAGGGTCTTACTTCATAACTCTTCAAAGAGTAAGGTCGATATGAGTTTGCTTTCTTGGTGGTTACGCCTTCATCATTCAGGTTAACCAATTCGTCGTAGGAAACACAAGATTGAAAGGCAAGAGTGGCTAGCAAGCCAAAGACAAAAATTTTAATCTTCATTGAACTAATTAATTCTTAATCAAAATTATTATCTGAAATTGGATAGAGAATGCATTTAAAGAACGAAAACTGAGAAAGGTTAACCAGTAATAGAAATCATTAAGGACACGCAGAGCATAATGTTCGATAATAATATTTCCTTATTAATTAGTAACACCTTACCAGGATAGCTTTTGGATCGGGACTAGGTTATCAGGGTTAAACGTCAAGAATCCATTCATACCTCCAACTATTCTGGTGTTTAAAGATATGAAAGCTATTAAGGATAAATCTCGACATAATTCTACCTATAATAACAAAAGTGAGGCTTACCAGTAAAAAAACAGCTTCTATTGGTCAAAAGCCCACTTCTAACAGGCTGAAACCTCAAAATGTCCGATTTAGCGATTCATTCCAGCATTCTAAAAAGACCTAAATTGAATATTTTAGATTGTTTTGATTCACTATAGGTCATTTCTCTCTAAGAACGAAAACAATATTTGTCCTAGTATTCAATCTATTGGGATGTTTATTGTGTAGAAAACATAAAAAATAAACCCCGGGCAAAATTGCCCGGGGTTATCTGTATGGTCAGAAGAAACAGCCTATCGCTGCATCTTCACCAGTCTCTCATTGATGCTGATTCCTTCACCTGCGATCTGGACGATGTACATGCCATCAGCCAGGGAAGAAATATCAATCAGCGTTTCTGATGTTTCAGAAAGCTTGTTCCAGCTAGCCTGTGCTACAATTTTACCGGACATGTCTCTCACTCTAACATCCAACTCTCCTCTTGTCTTTCCAGTAAATCTAAGCGTAGCCTGCTGACTGGCAGGATTAGGGAAGATTCTGAACTCTCCTCCATCAGCCAGATCAACTATGCTACTGGAAGGATCCAACTTCAGCGTGATAATATCAGAGATAGTACTCACACAGCTGTCTCCTCCTCTAATGCCTGCTGCTATGTAGTATAGATTCTCATCCTGATCAGTATCCGGTAATGTAACATTAATGTCTACCGTACCGCCAGAACCTATTTCAGCAGAATACTCGGCTATAGATAGGGCCTTATTAGCATAGAACTCATCAAAGCCAGCAGGATCAGGCGTAATAAAGGCTGATTCTACTACGAATAAGCTTACTGTAGAGTCTGCAGGTCCTGTAATAGTAACTGTCTGGTTAGCATTTGCTACAGAAGTTCTGTTAGCAGCTCCTGCCACAGAAATACCTGGTGCAGCCAGCATACCGTCGTTCAGACACGTCTCAGATCCACTCACTGAGCCTATCATACCTACATTCCTGCTACTGATCACAGTTCCATCTTCAAACTCAACCGTTACCGTAGTTCCCATCAACTCAAATCCTGAGATGGAAGCACCTTCTTCAGCGTTAGTGCTTACACTGGTAGGATCTATGTCTCCACCAAAGATGAAGTCCTCTCCTGGATCAAAATCATTGAATGTCATCTCGATGATTTCAAATCCTCCTCCGTTAGGACCAGAATAAGGGGTCTCACAAGAACCAGTACCTGAACCAGAACCATCAGTAATCAAGCCTGTAGAGGTCTCCGTCCCCTGATTAGCTGTGAAACAGCTTGCAGAAGCATCTCCAGCTCCACCAAGCGGATCAAATACCAGATCAGGATACAATGCAGTACTTAGGTCGAAACTAACCTTAGTGATTTTCAGTCCATTCGTAGAGTTGTTGAAGATCTTAAATCCTCCTCCAAATGTACTTCCGTCTATATCATCTCCTGTTTTAATAGAGATGTATGCACTTGCATCTGCAGAAATGGTAGTAGAGGTACCTGAACCTGACAGACTCACTATGAGAGGAGAATCATTATCTCCATCATGAATGATGTTTAAGTCAGCCGTTTTAGCGCCTGTGGAAGTAGGCGCAAAAGTAATGTTAAAAGTAGTGGAAGCACCTGGCTCCAGATCTACAGGGCCACTAAAGTTGGTGCTGAACATGGCAGCATCTTCTCCTGAAACCGTAACATTGGTTACTGTCATTTCAGTATTTCCTACGTTGGTCAAAGTCTTCACCTTAGGGGCAGAAGTAGTTCCTTGCTGCCATGTTCAGCACCAACTTTAGTGGCCCTGTAGATCTGG
>JBCBKZ010000885.1:0-2361 GCA_038520955.1 Bacteroidota bacterium
CACCTCAGATTCTGGGGATGATAAAAAAAGTGAGTCATTTGATAAGAGTAGAGGAAATGTCCTAGTTCTCTGTAGAGAATGACGAAAGTAATTGAGTTATGAAATTACATACACTAAAACCGGCAGAAGGAGCTACCAAGAAGAGAAAAAGAATTGGTAGAGGACAGGGTTCCACCAGAGGAGGTACTTCTACCAAAGGGCATAAAGGTGCTCAGTCTAGAAGTGGCTACAAGTTCAGACCCTGGTTTGAGGGTGGACAGATGCCCCTATATAGAAGGATTCCTAAGTACGGATTCAAAAACCGTTTCAGAGTAGAGTATAAGGTGATTAACCTGGACTCCATTCAGAAATTGGTAGAAGAATATCCTGGTGCAGAAATCAACCATGAGTTTCTGAAAGAACACGGAGTCATTTCTAATACACGTAAACTGGTGAAGGTATTGGGGAGAGGGGAATTGAAAGCCAAGGTAGACGTGAAATTAAACAAGTTTAGTAAATCTGCTAAGGAAGCTATTGAAGCCGCTGGTGGATCTGCTACTGAAGTAGGAAATCAAACATCTGGAGAAGGAACAGATACTGAAGCATAAATAAAATGCGCGAGCTGATTCAAACTTTTCGGAATATATTCAAGATAACCGAGCTAAGGAGCCGGATCCTGTATACCCTGTTGCTATTAGCAGTCTACAGACTAGGGACTTTCATTACCCTGCCTGGAATTGACTCAGCACAGTTGGAAGCAGAATTTGGCGCTAATGGCGGCGGACTTCTGGATCTCTTTAATACCTTCCTCGGAGGAGCATTTGCAAGGGGATCTATTCTGGCCCTGGGGATCATGCCCTATATCTCGGCCTCTATTGTAGTCCAGTTATTGGGTGCAGTAGTTCCCTCCATTCAAAAACTCAGAATGGAAGGAGAGAGTGGGACCAGGAAGATGAATCAGATCACAAGATATCTGACAGTAGCTATTACACTTGGACAATCAGCCTCCTATGTAGCTTATCTAAATGGAGCTTACCCAAATGCTACGACTGAATCCTCTTTCTTCTGGATTACCAGTGTGGTAATTCTGACAGCAGGGACCATGTTCCTGGTCTGGTTAGGAGAAAGAATTACAGATAACGGAATAGGAAATGGTGTTTCTCTCTTAATCATGATAGGGATTATCTCTGGATTCCCAGGTGCCCTGATTAACGAAGCACGCTCCAGACTTCCTATGACCTTCTTCATTGAGCTTCTGGCATTAGGAGCAGTAACCATGGCCGTTGTGGCATTGACACAGGCTACCAGAAAGATCCCTATCAACTACGCTCAGCAAAGACTGGGTAGCAGAATGGGACAACTGGGAAGAGGAAATGCTGCCAGACAATATATACCACTGAAAGTGAACTCAGCAGGGGTAATGCCTATCATCTTTGCCCAGGCTATCATGTTCCTTCCTACTACACTCATAGGATTTGTTGATAGCGATGGACTGATCGGTTTACAATCAGCCTTGGCAGACATCACTGGATTTTGGTACAACTTCCTGTTCTTCGTTCTGATCATCGTCTTTACTTATTTCTACACTGCCTTGACGGTGAATCCGAATGAGATTGCAGATAACTTGAAACGCACAAACGGTTTTATTCCCGGTATTAAGCCCGGTAAGAAAACTGCAGCATATATAGATAACATTCTTTCCAGAGTAACTTTACCAGGATCTATCTTCCTGGGGATAGTAGCCATTTTCCCGGCTGTTGCCATGAATCTGGGCGCTTCCGGTGCCTTTGCACAATTCTTTGGAGGAACTACCCTACTGATCATGATTGGAGTAACACTTGATACCCTTCAGCAAGTAGAGAGTTATCTGTTGATGAGACATTATGACGGTCTGATGAAGTCAGGTCGTGTGAAGGGAAGAAGAGCGGCAGGATAAGATATGAGTAGGGAGAAAATTCACTATAAGAGTGAAGAGGAGATAGCCTGTATTCGCAAAAGTTCTTTGTTAGTAAGTAAGACATTAGGAGAAGTGGGGAAGCTTATTGAGCCCGGAGTGAGCACACTCAAGCTTGATGAGGTTGCAGAAAGCTTTATTAGAGATCACGGGGCCATCCCCGCCTTTAAAAACCACCATCCGATATTCTCAGAGAGTCCGTTTCCTTATTCTCTCTGCATATCAGTGAATGAAGAAGTGGTTCACGGGATGCCAGGAGAGAAGAAGTTGTTGAAGGAAGGAGATGTGGTATCTGTGGACTGTGGAGTAAAGCTTGATGGATTCTATGGAGATTCAGCCTACACCTTTATGGTGGGAGAAGTTTCTGAAGAAAAAAAGGATCTGTTAAAAGTAACCAAAGAAGCCTTATACAGCGGGATCAAGAAAGC
>JBCBKZ010000886.1:0-2354 GCA_038520955.1 Bacteroidota bacterium
GGTTGAGGGCCCAATACATACCTTATCAAAGCTAAATGATCAGTCTCACATCAATGACCTGGATCATTTACAAGGTTCTACCCAAAAAGAATTCGTAGGGATATCACATTATACGCCTCTTACACCAACAAATGCTCCCAAGGGTGAAGATCCTGAAGTTCATTCATTAGTAATAGCTAAAAGAAAAAACGGTAGGGTGGTTAAAAGACTCATGGTCGGAGATTATGCGGCCATTTGGGTAAGGGGTAATAAGAAAGCCATTCGAGGTAACATCAGCGAGATTAACCAGGGTAGTATTTGGATAGAGGATAGGGAGGTTGCCATCTCAGAGATAGTCAAGATAAATCGTAAAGAATATTCCCCTTTTAAAAAGGGCTTATTCACTGCTGGAGGATTAGGATCTCTGGGGTTAGGTACTCTCTTTGCTGTCGACACTATTAGATATTTCCCTGATAATGAAGAGAGGGAAGGTTTCAGTACCCTGGGATCCGTAATCGGAGCTTGCATGGCAGTTTTCTTATTAGCACTGGGAGTCCTTCTATTGAGTCGCTTCAAAAAATATAGATCTAAAAATTACGAGTTTCTAGCGAAAAGTAATTGATTAAGGAAAGGGCCAAATAAGGGGGGAAGCAGTACTGATTCTCTATATTGGGTAACATATTTACTTTCCTTTCAATAAACATATGTGAAAGAAGATTTGGAAATCCAGGTTTGTTTAAAAAATGTATATCAATGAGGTACTATCTTATAAGTCTATTCTTGTGTGTTATGTGTTCTAGGCTGACTGCCGTAGATACTTCGGTATCTTCCATACACCATATTTCCGTTATGGAACTCCACATTTTGGCAGACTGTGACACTTTCCTGATAAAGAAGGACCAGATTCCGGTCAATGTTATAGGAAGCATAGTCGGAGAATCAAAGAAACGGATTACTGTACTTACCTGTAAAGGAAATGACAGATTTTCCTTTCTAAGGGAGGATGTCATCAGCGTGAATGGAATAGAATTCCAGGAATGGCTAAGACAAAGAGATGAAGAATACATAGGTAGCAATATGATCATCCGGACTTCCGACGGGAACACCTACAAAGGAAAGATCCTGGAATCTCGTGTGGATACCGTAATTATGGAAACCATACTGCTGGGAACCATTGGGATTCCTAGAGAAAAGATTAAATCCATCAAAGGCTTTGTTTCTACAGGCTCTGATATATACGACAGGATACTCTTATCTAATGCATATACCCGCTACCTCTTTGGAACCAATGCACTTGGTTTAAAGAAAGGGGAAGGATACTACCAAAACACCTGGGTGCTATTCAATCAGTTTAGTTATGGTATTACAGATAACATCTCTGTGGGTGGGGGATTGGTTCCCTTGTTCCTCTTCAATGGAACCAGTACACCTGTATGGGGTACAGTCAAGCTCTCCTTCCCAGTAGCTTCTGAATCATTTCATTTATCTGCTGGTTCCTTGTTTGGTACTATTCCGGGAGAGGATGTTGGTGTCTTCGGTTTATTCTTTGGGCAAGCAACCATAGGAAATGAAAAGAAGAACCTGACAGTAGGACTGGGTTACGGCTTTGCAGATGGAGAAGTAGGAAATACGCCTACCATAACCTTGGGAGCGGCCTTGCCATTGGGAAGAAAAGCCTCCTTCATTACGGAAAACTACGTTTTTCCCGGAGAAGCAGGTTTAGTCTCAGGAGGTGTTCGCTTCTACCTAAGGGGAGCCACATTAGACGCTGCCCTGGTGAGCGATTTACAATCAGCTGTATTTATACCCTGGCTGGGCTTATCTCTACCTATCAGAGCTAAAAAAACTTACTGATTAGCTAGGAGTTAACCATCAATTTTAGGTTTCATGCAAAAGAAAATCCTCATTTTCTTCCTGGGATATCTATGCCTGTTCTCTACCTCATCTGTGTATGCAGGGCAGCAGAACAATGGTGAACCTGTCTTGTCTGTAGTCAAGAAAAGAAATGGCCATATCAGTGCTGAATTCAGACAAGGAGAGGGGATTGCGGTTTGGACAAAGGAAGATTTCTATCCGATGAAAGGGATCATTACTGAAATCACTCCCGATAGTATTAGGCTAGAGACGCAATCCATTGCACTTGAGGATATCTCCATGCTGGCAAAAGGCAGCTATAAAGGATGGCTCAAAACCCTCTTCTCATTCCTTGGAGTAACCATCATTATTGTTTCATCAGGTCTATTAGGATTAAGTTTAGCCTTAATATCGTCAATCGAAGCAGGTGCAGGTATTATCATAGGAGTGTCCTTTCTTTCGCTCCTTGCTGGTATAGGGCTCACTAAACTTCTCCTGCTTAAATCGCCGGGGAATTTTAG
>JBCBKZ010000887.1:0-2350 GCA_038520955.1 Bacteroidota bacterium
TTGCAAACTCCCGTACACGGGAGTTTGCAATTCTATATCTACAATACTACACATTTATTTTTGTTTTTGCATGTTTGTGCGTGTTTAATTCTCTGTTATCCAAATATTACCATAATATTTTGCTTTAATTTGCCAGAATATGCTGTTATTAGGATAAATGCTCTTATGTCATGTTGAAATACACTTTATTCATTTTTCTTTTATCCGGGATAGGCTTAATGGGCTATTCACAGGAGAATTTCCAACAAGAACTCACTCATGCAACCCCAGAGGAGGTAGGGATAAATGGGACCTATCTAACTTCAGGAATGGATTCCATTATCCAAACAGGCATAAAACAGCAGGCTTTTCCCGGATGTCAGGTATTGGTGGCCAGAAAAGGAGCTGTTATCTTTCATAAAAGCTATGGCTATCACACCTATGATAGCTTGAAAAAGGTCAGGCTTTCCGATGTATATGACCTGGCCTCTGTCACCAAAATCACAGGTCCTCTCCCTATTCTCATGAAACTGCATGGAGAAGGAAAGCTGGATCTGGAATCGGGTATGGGGACTTACTGGAAGGAGCTTGAGGGATCTAATAAGGAGAACTTGAGTATGAGGAATGTGTTAGCTCACGATGCCGGACTTATTCCCTACATAGTTTTCTGGGCTAAAACCACCAATAAGAAACAAGCCCTCAAGCGGAAATACTGGTCTGATTCCTATTCAGAAAAGTACCCAATCAAAGTGTATGAAGATCTTTGGTTAAGGAATACCTATAAGGAGAAGCTAATGTATAAGGCTATCAAAAAGTCCGAAGTAAATCCTGCCAAACAGTATAAATATTCGGGTCTTTCTTTTCTCCTCTACCCGGATCTTGTCCAGAGAATGACGGGTATACCCTATGAACAGTATTTACAAGACAGCATCTTTGTTCCTCTGGGGATCACTCGAATGGGCTACAATCCCCTCAACTTTGTGCAGAAGTCCGAGGTAGTTCCTACCGAAATGGATACCTACTTCCGTAATGACCTGGTTCAGGGCTTTGTGCATGATGAGAATGCAGCTATGCTGGGGGGAGTTTCCGGCAATGCCGGGCTCTTTGCCAATGCTGGAGAACTCGCCAAACTTTTACAGATGTATCTGAATGAGGGAGAATACAGAGGGAAACAAATCATCTCCTCCTGGTCTTTGAGAGAGTTTAGCCGATACCAGTTTCCTGAAAGGGGAAACAGGAGAGGGTTGGGATTTGACAAACCTCTGTTAGAAGAGCCTGAGAAAGGATATGCAGCTAAAGATGCTAGTCCGGACAGCTATGGGCATTCAGGTTTCACAGGAACCTTTGTCTGGATAGACCCTCAACATGAGCTGGTATTCATCTTTTTGTCTAATCGGGTCTATCCCAGTAGAGATAACCGAAAGCTATATGAACTTTCCATCAGGCCGAACCTTCATCAAGTGGTTTACGATGCCATTCAGGTGGGAGAATCTACCGAATAGACTGAACGCCTAGTCAATTAAAATAAGTATATGTAAATTCTATCATTCAAAGGAAAACTAATTAATCCTCTTGCCATATGTTTGCTAACTCTGCCTTACTCAAACCCGGCATACATGGTGGAAGCGATAGAGCTTACTCATTACACCGCAAGCCTCTGTATAGAAACACTTCTGTAAACAGGTATAAGCACATCCTCATACTCTGTGAAAACATAGATGGAGAGGAAGCTACTGAGCGTTGTCTGTTGATGTTCACAGATACCGTAGAATCCTCCTTTAGAAAAAGAAACTTTGAAGGGATGCAATCCCAACAACTGCTACGTGCCTGTGTGTTTGATGGGCTGGATGCAGTCAATAAGCTTCAGAAGGAGTTAGGGGAAGGGAACCGATTTGCCTTCTCAGCACAAGTAGTACTTTGGGAGAAAACTACCTGTTATGGTTTCCATGTAGGAGGGGGTATGATCATGAAGATCGACAAGAACAAAGTAACCTCCATCATCAGCCAACCCCAGTCGATTTACCAAAAACTCTCCAGCAAAGGCTTGCTGCAAGGCGAGAACGAACAGCTTACACCACTGAAGTTTTCGCTTACTTCTGCTGTGGTTCCTAATATGCAGCCAGAAAATATGCACTGGATAGGTCCGTTCTCCGTCATGAGAAATGAAACCCTCATCATGATGACCCATGAAATGGAGTTTAGGCTCAGCTTTGATGAGCTAAGTAATTCTCTTTCCAATGGTAGAAGTAGGGAAGAGGTGATGGAAAGCTTCCTGCAAATCGGTAGAGATAGCGGAACCAGAGCTGACCTGGCATACTGCATGGGATACATTCCCTGATATTTCTCTGAACATGTAGCGGAAATATTCGTT
>JBCBKZ010000888.1:0-2348 GCA_038520955.1 Bacteroidota bacterium
CTTTTTTATCTAACCTAGTATGTAAAAAAGAATACCCTGATCTGAATCGTTTTTAATTCATCATAAGCGTGAATGTACGCTGATCAGGGTATTAAGGTGAGTTAGATACGAGTTTAACTTCAAGTAAATAAGCCAACGTATATTGTGTAATATCTGCTTATTGACTACTGGAAATTAGTTCTCTAGACCATTTATTTTAAGGGATATCTACCTCAGCAGTATAATTGATTGTATAAATAGTCAAATAACTTTCATGAGATGCACCTTTGGAAAAAGATTACATTACGAAAAACAGATATTTGAAATTATGCATGCATAACATCAAGACGTGAAGGAAGGGTGATAGATATTAGGTAAGTTGCATTTTTCAATTTTTACATCATTGGCTAAATTTAAATTATCAAGTATGAATATTCCTGTAAAGGAATAGAGATTAATGATGTTTCAATCGTAGCGTATGGAAGGGCACTTCAGTACTGAGACTATATATTATAAAGACTACCTGGATTCTGAATCCTTGGAGACACTTATAGATCTAATGGATGGGGATGAGGAAATTTTACTTGATCTGATAGAGACCTCCCTCGAAAGTAATGCTGATCTTTTAACTGCTCTGATAGAAAGTGTTGAGAATCAGGACGCTAATGGAGTTAGAGAAGCAGCACACTCCTTGAAGTCTTCTAATGGACAGGTAGGAGCAGCAGCCTTTGCTGATCTGTGTTTGACCATGGAAATGATGGGTAAAGAGGGAAATATTACTGAAGCGCCTGCCTTACTTGAAAAAGTAAAGATGGAGGCTGATAAAGTAGAGAAGGCCCTGAATTCCTGGAAGAAAGAACTCTCCTAATTGTTAAAGAAAGATTTTCTGGGGTGGCAGAGATAGTATTTTTTCATAGGGTGAGAGAGACTTCCTAGATTTTGCATGTCAGAAGCCGTTACTATATCCTGCAATTCTCCTGATTTAAACCAAACCATAATAGGTTCCTTACTATTTTGAAAGTATGCCTGATTGACTAGCTCACCTGTAAAGACAAAATACTTTACCTCCTCCTCGCTAAATCCTTCCTTGGCTACCAATGCATCCTTATACTCCTGAATATCTTCTTCCTTAAAGGGATCATTTTGTAGACGAATTTTTAGCAGCCTTCTGGACACTACATTTTTGCACAGACTGGAAAGAATATAGTCAGGATGAGACTTCCATTGCTTAACGGCAAACTCTACATCGGAGTCATCTAACTGAATGAATTTCTCTATGATCTCCTGAGTGATACTCCCTTTTTGGACCTTCTGTTCGTAAAAGAATTCCAGGGGGCCGTGAATAGGAACAGTTTCTCCTTGATCGCGTAATTCTCTCACCCGCTTGAGAATATTCACTACCATGTATTCAGCTGCCACAGCCGCCTTATGCAAATACACCTGCCAGTACATCAAACGTCTGGCAATGATGAATTTTTCCACAGAGTAGATGGCCTTGGATTCACATACCAACTGATTATTATGAACATTGAGGGTTTTGATGATTCTGTCTATTCCTACTACCCCCTCAGCCACTCCGGTAAAAAAGCTGTCTCTGATCAGGTAATCCATTCTATCCATATCTAGTTGAGAGGAAACCAACTGGTGTAGAAAAGGCTTTTTATAGTTTCCAGTGAATATGTCTATGGCCATGTCCAGCTTCCCATCAAACTTCTTATTCAGATAATGCATTAGTGCCAGGCTCATATCTTCATGGTGTAGGTCTGGGATGATCACAAATTCCAGCGCATGTGAAAAGGGCCCATGTCCTATGTCATGAAGGAGAATAGCTATAAGAGCAGCTTCATATTCTTCATCAGAAATATCTACACTTTTTCGCCTCAGGACATCCAGGGCTTGCCGCATTAGGTGCATAGCTCCCAGCGCATGGTTAAACCTGCTATGCATAGCTCCTGGGTACACAAGGGAGCTTAGGCCTATCTGTTTAATATGTCTCAAACGCTGGAAGGCAGGTGTATCTATGAGTTTGAGAAGTATTCCTCTGGGTAGTTCAATGAACCCATGGACAGGATCATTGATGATTTTCGTGAAGCGGAAACTTTTTTTCAATTTTTTTTAATTAATGCGTAACAATTTCCTTTGTTTAATGCATTTTACGTGCTCAAAATACGTGGGATTTCCCACGAGACAAAACGCTGGTTTCAACCCTGTTCTAAGCTCATTCAATCATTTTCTGACATATAGGATTAAGCTTAATTGATTAGATGATATGACGTTGACCGTATTAGAGTGGGGATTACTATTTCTGGATCTTAGAAACAGAAAAAGTCCTACCAGTGAAACGATCAACAGAAATAGTAATCCCCACT
>JBCBKZ010000889.1:0-2339 GCA_038520955.1 Bacteroidota bacterium
AGTAGCAGCTATAGGGAGTAGCCTTGCCGCCAGTCATTATGGGTTGGAAATTTATGGAGCAGGTATAGAGACTAACAAAAGAAACTTTACCCGTTTTCTCATTCTCATGGATAAAGATAGAGCCACTTTGGTAGAAAGAAAACCAGAGAAAGCCTCTCTCTGCTTTAATCTGGCAGGCTTATCCATGCAGGTAGGAGGACTTTCACGTGTACTCCTTGTGTTGGGGGCGCACATGATGAACCTGACCAAAATTCAGTCTCTCCCTATACTGGGTAAAGAGTGGCAGTACTTCTTTCATGTTGATTTGGAGTTTGATGATTTCGAACAATACAAACGTGCCTTGGCAGCTATTCAACCCATTGTAAGTGAACTCAGAATACTGGGAGAATATGCCAAAGGAGAAAAATACATGGGAAGTAACCTGCAAGAAGTTATCTCTGAAGTAAATACAGGCTTATAAATCTGGAATATGATCATCAATACCGCAGAACGTATATCGGATGTAAAGGAATACTACTTCGCTACCAAGCTACGCGAGATTCGCAAGCGTAATCTGGAAGGGGAAGACATCATCAACCTGGGGATAGGTAACCCAGATATGATGCCTTCAGAAAACGTAGTGAAAAAATTAGTGGCCACTGCCATTGAAGAAGGTAATCATGGGTATCAGCCCTATAAAGGTATACTGCCTTTACGTATGGCTATGTCTGACTGGTATCTGAATGCCTACGGAGTAAGCCTGAATTCAGATACTGAGATTTTACCATTGATAGGGTCCAAAGAGGGGATTATGCATATATGTATGGCCTTTCTGGATAAGGGAGATGGCGTTCTGATTCCTAATCCCGGCTACCCATCGTATGGCTCAGTAGCCAGACTGGTAGGGGCAGAAACCCACCTATATAATCTCTCGCCTGAAAATGGCTGGTACCCGGACCTGGACGAGTTGAGAAGTAGGGATTTGAGTAATGTTAAGCTGATGTGGATTAATTATCCGCATATGCCTACCGGAACCGCAGCTAAGAAAGAGGTTTTTCTGGAATTAGTTGCCTTCGCAAAAGAGCATCAGATTTTACTCTGCCATGATAATCCTTACAGCTATGTACTGAACCCGGAGCCTATGAGTATTCTGAATATTCCTGGCGCCAAAGAAGTAGCTATAGAGTTAAATTCTCAAAGTAAGTCACATAATATGGCTGGCTGGAGAGTAGGAATGGTAGTTGGGCAGGAAGACTACCTGAATGCCATTCTCAGGGTAAAAAGTAATATGGACTCCGGTATGTTTGCCCCCCTACAGTACGCTGCTGCGGAAGCATTACAGAATAGTAGAGACTGGCATGCCGAGAGAAACACTATCTATGCAGAGAGGAGGAAAATTGTTTGGGAAATGATTAAGGTGCTGAATTGTGAGGCAGACAAGGAACAAGTGGGCATGTTTGTCTGGGCAAGAATCCCTACCCACATAAGTAGTGCAGAAGCCTACTCAGAAGAGATACTCAATAGATGTAGTGTCTTCATCACACCGGGTTTTATTTTCGGTTCTGGTGGAGAAAAATATATCAGGATTTCCCTTTGTAATACAGAGGATAGACTGACGGAAGCATTAGATAGATTAACAAAGGTATTTGCTATTACTGCTTAGATCATGATCATTACCATTATAGGATTAGGCCTTATTGGAGGGTCCTTAGCCAAGGACCTCAGAGCTAATGGCTTTGCGACGGAACTGTTAGGAGTAGATGCTAATCCTAATCACCAGCAAACCGCCCTCGAATTGGGCCTGGTGGATGATTGCCCCCCGCTCGAACATGCCTGTATGAAGGCGGATATTGTGGTATTAACGGTTCCTGTTAATGCCATTCTGACTTTACTTCCTGAGATTCTGACTTATGTGAGGTCCACGGCGGTGATAGTAGACATGGGATCTACCAAAGAAGAAATAGCAAATGAGATCAGAGGCCACAAAGTACGCAAGCAAGTTGTCTTAGCTCACCCTATGGCGGGGACTGAGTTCTCCGGTCCTAAGGCTGCTATAAACAACCTCTTTCACGGAAAGGCTGCCATCATTGCAGATCAACATGATAGTTCTCCGGAAGCAGTACAGCTGGTAGAGCGCTTGTTTAAAAGCCTTTTCATGAGAATTATCCATATGGAGGCAAAAGAACATGATGTTCATGCAGCCTATGTTTCTCATATCTCTCACATTAGCTCTTATGTGTTGTCTCTCACAGTTTTGGAGAAAGAGAAATCAGAGCAAAACATCTTTAACTTGGCGAGTGGTGGATTTACCTCTACCGTGAGATTAGCTAAGAGTTCTCCAACTATGTGGCGGGATGTGT
>JBCBKZ010000088.1:0-12169 GCA_038520955.1 Bacteroidota bacterium
TCCCCCAGTTTATTTAGGCTTAGGTTCAGGTTAGCAATACTCTTCAATCCCCTGATTTGGTAAGGAAGAGAACTAATCTGGTTATCACTTAAATCCAGGGTTTGTAGCCCCTCCAGAGAACTGAGCTCTTTCGGAATACTACTGATTAGATTGGTCCTCAGGATAAGTGTATCTAGCCCCTGGAGCTTGCCAAGCGTTTTAGGTAAGCTGGAAATTTTATTAGTGTCTAGTTTGAGGATTTCTAACTTAGGAAGATCCCCTATAGAATTTGGAAGCTGGTTGAGTTTGTTAGATCCAAGCAGTAAACTTTTCAAGTTCTTCATGCCTCCAACCTCTTCTGGTAATTGGCTGATACTATTATCACTGAGATCCAAATTAGTCAGGCTTGTAAGATTCCCCACAGAAGGAGGTACATCTGTAATCCTGTTAGTTCTGAAAGATACTTTTCTAAGTTTCGCTAATTCTCCTATTTCTGAAGGGATGTAAGAGAGCTGGTTATCTCTAAGCGATAAGGATGTCAGGGATCTCAGATTCTTTAAAGAAGAGGGGAGTCGGTTGATTTGGTTATCACTTAATTCCAGGACCTCCAGCTGATCCAGTTTTCCTATTTGGAAAGGAAGTGCAGCGAGCGCGTTGTCATGCAGGTATAAGGACCTGAGATTTTGTAGTTCTCCTACTTCTGCCCCAAGTTCCTGCAAATTATTGTCACTCAAATTTAGAAACTGTAGATTCTTAAGGGCCTTAATCTGACCGGGAAGTATTTCCAGTCTGTTGGAATGCAGGTTCAAATCCTTGAGTTTCTCCAGTTTCCCAAGATTATCAGGTAGAGAAACTAATTTGCCATTGTTACTTCCTTCCCCATAGGCCAGGAGCACTTCCAGTTCTGTAAAATTTTCCACCTCTTCTCCTAGCACTATAGGCCGCTGAAGGTGAAGATCAAGGGCGTGCTTATTTCCGGGATTATTATCATCCAGATTAGTAGTAAGGAGATAGGTGTGATTTGTGGTATCCAGGAGGTATATATATTCTCCTTTACTTACCCGTGCATAGCTGTCTACCACATAAAAGGGAGAGGCTTCATCATATTCAAAGTCTATGACCACATCCCCTTCTTTATTGATGTATCCATATTTGAATAAAGGGTCATAGTAAGCGCCTTTATTTTTGAGGGTTAACCCAAACTTATCTTCATAGAAGTAAAGCTGGTTAAGAACAGCAGTGGTGATTTGAAGGGCAGATTCAGCTCTATCCTTAGCCGCTTGTGCCTCTGCTCTTGCTTTTAGGGCATACAGCCTTTGCTGATTAATAGCGGTGAAAATGCTATCCTGTAATTTCTGTCTTTGGGCAGTAAGGTTATCCCTTTCATCACAGTATTCGAGATCTTTAATGGCCTTCAGTGCCTCCTCTAACTGCCTTGCCTTGAAGTATTTCTGTGCTTGCTTATAAACCCTTAAACAGGGCTGCCCGCTGGCATTGATAAATGAGAAGAATAGAATTGTATATATGAGTGTTCTCATGACAATCTGATTTAGGTATATGCATGCTGCAGTAAGAGGTATCTTATCTGCTGGTGGTCATTAGGTTTCGTTCCTCTTTGACCTCTTCAAGTTTAACTTCCAGGGATTTGTACTTTTCCACCAGGGTATCTGTGGAGAATTCTACTTCAGAATTTGTGATTTTGACTATTAGGTGATCCAGCTCCTGGATGGCTTTCTCATATTTTTCGGCACTTAGGCCTGGCTCTCTTTCTCTGAGGTTGTCTCCTCGGGTCTCAAGGTCGGCAACCTTAAGCTGGACGGTATTGGATTGGGAAGCGTAAGAATCTTTTAGGTTCCGCTGCGCTTTGTCCTTTTGCTCTACAGCTATTTTTCTTTGCTCTACTGCATTGAAGTAACTTACTGCAGCTATCACCAGGAAGAAGAGAGAAACGATTAATCCTCCCCCAATGGCCCTAATCAGTGCTCTCTGTTTCGTCCTGCGGGCTTGTTCCGCTTTTAGCTCAGCCTGTAGTCTTTCTTCTTTCAGCCTGATCTTTTCCTGTCGGGCAAACTCTTCAGCTTCTTCCTTTCTTTTCACTTCCGAGACAGACTCATCTATGAAAGATTCAAGTGTAGGATCCAGCTTGAGAATGGGG
The DNA here is from genome assembly GCA_038520955.1 of Bacteroidota bacterium. Classification (GTDB taxonomy): domain Bacteria; phylum Bacteroidota; class Bacteroidia; order J057; family J057; genus JBCBKZ01. The sequence goes on from JBCBKZ010000088.1 coordinate 2,135, forward strand.
AAATATCGCTCATAAGTGAGTATCTGCTGCTTATCCAGCTTGGAGTTAGTGTTTTGGAGGGCATTGTAGAGCTTTTGGAAATCTTTTTTAATTCTCTGCTCATGTCCTCTCCTTTTATCCACCAAAGCGGCCAGGGTATCATGAGCCAGCTCCATCCCTTCCTCATTATACCTGAGTAGGCGAGACTTTACCAGTTCATGGAGAATCACTGAAAAGGTCTTTATGGGGATGGCTGGTGGAGCGACTCCCTGGAAAAATGGGGTCTCTCCCTCTGGCAGATGGATCAGGTTGGGGGCATTATCTCCACCGTCTTCTTCCGTAACCTGAACAGGTCGCTTAGTTCCATCTTCCGTTACGAATCCATCCAGAATATTCTCTATCAGCTTAGTGTTGACATCAGGATAACCTTCCTTCAATCGTTCTGGTATGTCCGCCAACTGTGTTCTCAGAAAGCGGTCAAGGACATCATCTATTCTTCCGAAGTCTGTTATTTCTTGCTGAGTAATCTGTATAGGTTTTAGGTTCTCTTCATCAAAGACTTCGCCCGGATACTCTTTAGCGAACTCTTCTTTATAGATCATGTCCAGGTACACCTGTAGATAAGGTAGCTGAACTATACCTGACTTTTCATCGCTTAGATTGTCTACGATTTGATTGAGGCGGTCTTCATCTTCTCCCTCCAGACCTATCTGGAATTTTGAGAATGACAATTTCAACACCTCTTTGACCTTTTCCCGTCTCATGGTTTCCACTCTGAGGCGATTATCATAAATAGTAGAGATCTTTTGCTCTAGCTGATAAAGGTCCCCTAGGTATTCTTCCCTCATGATCAGTATGATCTTAACAGGAATCTCTGCTTCCATGATCTCCAACAGATTCTCTGCAAAAGCCTCTTGTTCCTCCTGGCTCCCCAGAATGAATATTTCCTCAAACTGGTCGAAGATGAGATATAAGGGGCATAGGTATCTGTCATACAGAAAAGAAAGCTTCTCACATATAGCTTCCTCTCCTCTATCTCCGGTAGCCTGTGTAAGCTCTTCAATCAAGGAGGTATTGACATCCTTTTTTCTACGAATGAAGAAGGGATACCAGTCAGGCCCGTTAAAGTTTTTAGCTAGGCCACAACTGACTAAACTCGTTTTTCCTGTCCCCGAGAGGCCATACACCAGTAAGAGGGGAGACATGGATACTTTCTTGTAGAGGTCCTTTATTTCCAGGTCTCTGCCAAAAAAGACATCCTTGTCCTCCATATCGAAGGCGTCCAGGAACTTAAATGGGCTTTTCATGCTTTGGTGAAATATAGATAGGGCTTGAACTGATTCTTAAGAATGCGGTAGTGGTTGGTTTTACTCTCTACCTGGAGGAACTCATCCTCCGGTTTTGAGAAATACTTATACAAGTACTTATCATCACCAAAGCGGGAGAAGAACCTGATTTTGGCTTCTGTCGCTTTCTTGATGAAGGCATGTTCATCTATTACAAAGGGACTTAAGTTCAGAAACTCATTCTCCTTTCTCCTGCTGATAAGGATGACAGACTCACAGTCCATGGCAATATTCCGGCTAAAGTGCTCCTCAATATTGCTGGACTCACTTCTGTCTAGTTTCGCCAATTTGTGCTGGTAATCTGCCTCCTTGGAGTGGCGATACTTAAGGACGTTGATGTCCGTAATGGATACCAGCTTATAATTGGCGAGGAAGCTGAAATTTCTCAGTAAGACGGCCAACTGCTCTTCTACTTCCTGGCATTTAAAGGCAAGGGTAGCTTCATCCAGCTTAACCTTGTTCTGCTTTTGCTCAAGGTTCACCTTTCTAAGCTCTGCCAATTTCTTGTTGGCTTCCAATAGCTCTGAGTTTTCTGTCAGGAGCTGTGAGCTGATAAGATTTTTACGCTTATCCTGGAATTCCAGCATGCCTGTGAAAAAATCATGAAGCGCATCTACTCTTTCTTCCACCTCATCTTCATCCAGGGAAGAATTCATGATTTTGACGTACTCCGTCATACGGGTGCGGAGTCTATCCAGGCTACTTTCTCTATCTCCAGATTCGAGAAACTGGGATTGGACTTCCACTTCCAGGTCTTTGGGAGAAAGGTCAGACTTACTGGCTTGGAGAGATTGTCTGATCTTATCCCTGACATCCAGCAAATCATTATACCCATCAAAGAAGTACTCTTCCTGTTTTTCCAGGAACGTCCCCAGCTTTTTGATAGGGGCTTCTTCCGATTCCTGCTCATCAGGATTGTCCAGAAGAAAATCATACAGATCCGTTCCCAGAGCCATGAGGGTCTCATCCAGCGCTGTCCAGGTACTACTTTCCCGAGGTACGGTAGACATATACTTCCCATCAATCTCATCAATGAAGAAGGTGTCAGGGTATTCCTGGAGAATCTGAAAAGACTCTTGTATAATCTGCATGAAGTCTATTTCTTCTCCTTCTTCTTTTTGGAGAAAGTATTTTTTCAGGATTTCCGGTTTGGGTACTCCGTTTAAACTTTTATCTGCCTTTTTATCTCTAGGGAGCTTTTTCCAAAGCTGGGTGAGCATAATGAAACCCGTTAATTCTATCAGGGTGTCATAGGTAACCAGAAGCTTATCTAGTCTTGCCTGATCTAATTTGTCAAAGAAAATCGTGCCCCTGCTAAGGCCCCCATGTGGCGTAGCAAATAGCTGTCTAAGATGATCTTTTAAGGGGAACGGGAGGCTATTTAAGATAAGTTTTCTTCTGGTTTCAAAAGGAAACTCATTCTTATCATAGGTCTCTATAGTATTCAGCGCCAGCATGGCAGGATCTGCTGATGCAAGTGCTTTAACCAGTGTATCTATTAAGACCTTATTAGGCTCGAACTCAGTTACCGGAGCAACAAACTCCGGATTAGGGATGGTATAATCCAGGACAGTCTCTTTTCCAGGGTTCATGAATAATCCCCAAGAAGCATCCTCTGCAGATGTATCTCCCTCTCTGTCAAAAACAAAATCTTTCTGAACGGGAATCTTGAGATCAGGTTTTTTCTGTATGGTCGTTCCCTTAGCCTGCTCAAATGCCTGTGCAACGGTTTCCTGATTAGCTAATGCCTGGAAAAAGGCAATCCCAAAGTCCGCAGCGATAGAATCATCTACGGGCGCTGAGGTAGCTATAACTGCTGGTACTCCTGCTTCAAGTAGTAAACCTACCTGTCCCTGGGAAGAACAACCATTCAGAAGGGCACATTTCAAATTCGGGCACTGGCCCAGAAGGTGTGCGATTCCTTGTACAAATGCCTGTTCTCCATCGAAGATAAGTCCGTCTTGCTCTGCATGACCACTATAACTAAACAGAACGATCTGCTCCCGGTATTTTGACAGGGTCGCAGAGAGGGTTTCGTTATCCAGGAAGGGTTCTTCGACCAGGTTAAAATGCTGTTTATCCTTCCGGGGGCTAAGCGCATCTTTCACTCCATCATACTCATCCTTTAGGGTTTGTAAAGGAGCCGTCATATGATTCGCATAGGCTATGAATAGCACGTCGAGTTGGCCGCTCATGGTTGGCTGTTGTGTTTGCGTTATTAGGTATAGTTCCGAAAAATCGGAATTAAGTTATAAGAAATATTTGGAATAACCGATTACCATAAAATCTAATCCTTCGATAATAAAGCTGGCAAAAGGCCATTTAATACCCCCAAATTTCTTGAACAGATATAATATAGTACTTCTCAGAATAAATCTTTCAATCTAAGCTTGTAATAGGCATGATCTCTATGGCTTTGGGTACATTCTAGTCAGTAGAAGGTTCTTCTTCCCAAGTTAGTTTTCTCACCAACTCATAGATCCAATGATATTTCTGCCTGCTAACCAGGCGTGCTTACCATCTTCTGTAAACCGGATGGTATAAAAACCTTCTTGACCTAATTCTGTCCAACTATGTCCTCCGTCAGAGGAATAGGACATGCCAGGTTTACCCACAGCCCATACTACTTCTCCATTTGTACCAGGCTGGTACTGGACACAGGAACGGTAGCCGGGACCTTCTCCATCTGTAATGAGTTCCCAGGTTTTTCCACCATCTTTGGTGATAGCTTTATTTCCATGATTATCTGCTTGGTTCTCCCAGTCTCCTCCAAAGAGAAGGCCCTTCTCAGTACCGTGAAAAGCAGCAGAGAAGATGCCTGTCATCTGGCCACCTTGCTGGATAGGGGTGTCATACACTTCCCAGCTTTGCGTACGGTTTGAGGAGTGAAAGACTCTGGCGGCTGCCGCGCCTGTAACCAGCCAGGTATCTTCTCCCTGTATGACTACATTGGTGTTACTAGCTGCGAATTGGGCCTCTCCAGAAATCAGGGGAGGAATATTCTCACAGCTCCTTTTGTACCAGCTCTTGCCTCCATCTTCTGTGAGAATGATAGACAAACAACTGTCTGTAGGATCGCCTACTGCCATCCCGTTTTTATGGTCCCAAAAAGACATAGAATTGTAATAACAGGAAAGGTGATCTTCCTTATACACTACTTCCCATGAAATTCCTTTATCCTCAGACCTCATCATGAGGGCTGGGGTAGCCACACTCATCAATAGCACGGTGTCCTTCACTATGCGTAAGGCCCTAAACTCTGGTAAGACAGAATCCACTCTCACACTATCTATTTGCCAGTTCTCGCCACCATCTTCTGTATATCCAAACTGCCCGCCAGTACCGGTAAACCAAACGGTCTCTGCATCCAGTACTTGTATGGCTCTCACGCTACTGGTCAGTGGGAAGGGGGTAATCTGAGGTTCAGGAAGGGTCTGAGGTTCTTGACATCCCCACATAGCACAGATCAGGATCAAAAGTGTAATTCTGGCGAACATAGGCAATTTTTCATACGAATATACCCAGCTTTATGATAAATCATCATATGTGGCCGGATCATTCACATTGAGAAATTCTGAAGGCTTATTAGCTACTACCTTTTTGGCTGGATGATGCTGGAGAAACTTCTGAAAGGATTTACCTCCATTTTGCTGGTAGACCATTAAATCTGACCGAGCGTTGTACTCCCAAATACCTATCAAGGGCTCCCACCTTTCTGCCTGCTCATCATAGAATAAGGTGGCAGGTTTTTCGGGATCACGGGCTGATAGAAGCCGCTGAATAGTTAGGGGGGAAATCAAAGGTGCATCTACAGGTAGAACCAGGAGAGGAGTTTGGATCTGGTCCAGCCCCTGAATGAGTGCTGCCATAGGTCCTGCAGCGGGGTTTGTATCCTGTATAAGTGAGAATGGACCAGATAGTCTACGGAATTGCTGCTCATTCACGGAAAGGTAAACCTCTTCGCAGAAAGCATGCAGTTTTTTATAAGCCCACTGGTACAAAGGCTTGCCTTTGAATGGGAGAAAGGCTTTGTCCTTTCCCATTCGACTGCTTTTACCTCCCATGAATACAAGACCATTCAAATCTTTAGTCATGCCTTTTCTATGGTGATAGGCACACACTTAGACACAGGCGTTTTACTTTTTCTGGCAATGAGGTCTATGGGAACCAGCGGATTGGCTTCCGGGAAATAGGTAGCTACATTTCCTCTGGGGATAGGGTAAGGGACTACCTGAAAGGTCAGTGCTTCCCGCTTTATGCGCTTATGCTGGCTGTAAAGGTGTACGATGGTTTTCTCTTGCCATCCCCTTTCTTTCATATCTCCTTCATTCATGAGAATGACCCTTCGCTCATTTTTGATGCCTCTGTACCTGTCATTCATGCCGTAAATGGTGGTATTGAACTGGTCATGACTTCTGATGGTCATCATGAGGTAGGTGCCTTCTTCCTGCTTTTGTGGAGGAAGTGGGATTACGGAAAACTGTGCTTTGCCACTGGCTGTTTTGAATACACGTTCTCTAGCGCCATTAGGTAGGTAGAACCCAGCAGCTTTACGCACCCGCTCATTGTAGTTGTCAAATCCTGGAATTACCTGAGAAATGGCCTCCCTGATCCGGTCATAAGAAGCGGCATAACTGAGATAGTCCACTGGAGAACCTGGAAGGGTAGCTGCTGCTAGTTCTGCGATGATGCTAATCTCACTTCTGAGTTGGTCTGAAGGAGGATTGAGAACCCCTTTGGATGACTGAACTACGCCCATGCTATTCTCACAGCTAATGAATTGCTCTGCTCCCTGCTGAATGTCCTTATCTGTCCTTCCTAAACAGGGAAGAATGAGGGCTTCTTCCCCAGTGATGAGGTGAGATCGGTTTAGTTTAGTGGAAACCTGCACGGTCAACTCACAATTTTGGAGGGCTTTAGCTGTAAAGGCAGTATCGGGAGCGGCAGAGAGGAAGTTCCCACCCATGGCGAAGAATACCTTGGCCTTACCCTCATGCATAGCCTGTATGGCCGGGACGGTAGCTAGGCCATGTTCTCTGGGAGCCTTGATCTTATGGATCTCTTCCAGTTTATCCAGAAAAGTCTCTTTAGGAGCTTCCCAGATCCCCATGGTTCTGTCGCCTTGCACATTGCTATGCCCCCTGACAGGACAGGTGCCTGCACCAGGTTTTCCTACAGCTCCTTTGAGAAGAAGGAGGTTGACCACTTCCTTTATGTTGTCTACCCCATTCTCATGCTGAGTCAGCCCCATGGCCCAGCAAATGATGATTTTATCATGCTTGACGAACAGGTCTGCGGTAGCCTGAAGGTCATACTTGTGTAAGCCACATAACTCCAGACATTCTTCCAGGTCAACTTGCTTGATTTCTTCCAGGAAGGCATCATAACCTTGTGTGTAGGTGTCTATAAATGCTTGATCGAAGACGGTTCCAGGTGCTTGTTGCTCTTTCTCCCACAGTAGATACATAAGTGCTTTGAGGAAGGCCACATCTCCATTAATCCTGACCGGAAGGAAGATATCTGTTAGAGCCGTTCCTCCACTTAGGAGTTTCCCTATGGATTGAGGATTGATGAAGTTCATCAATCCAGCCTCAGGGAGGGGATTAACCGTAATGATCTTTCCGCCATTCTGTTTACACTTCTCCAAAGCTGAAAGCATACGAGGATGGTTGGTACCTGGATTTTGGCCCATGACCATGATGACCTCTGCTTCATGCAAGTCCTGAAGGGTAACAGATCCTTTGCCTATGCCCAGGGTTTCTGATAGGGCTACTCCGCTGGACTCATGGCACATATTGGAGCAGTCGGGTAGGTTGTTAGTACCGTAATCCCTCACAAATAACTGGTAGAGGTAAGCGGCCTCATTGGAAGTTCTGCCGGAGGTATAGAATAAGGCTTCATCAGGAGAGGCTAGACCGTTTAGTCTATCTGCTATAAGTCTGAACGCATCCTCCCAACTGACGGGTTCATAGTGGGTAGCCCCCTTTCTCAAGACCATGGGTTCCGTCAGCCTTCCCAACTTCCCTAGCTCAAAGTCAGACATATCTCCCAACTCCTGAATTGAATACTGAGCAAAGAAGCTCGCCCCTATAGACCGTTTGGTCGCCTCCTCCGCTATGGCTTTTATGCCATTCTCACAATACTCTCCAAGCTTAGATCTGTCATCATCCGGGTCAGGCCAGGCACAGCCCGGACAGTCAAAACCTTCCTTTTGGTTGATGGCCAGACTCAACTTCAATGCATCCGCAGGACGCATGTGATCTTGCACATGTTTTAGAGAAGAACCTACCGCCGGCAAACCGGCCGCTTTTTTCTTGGGTTGGCTGATTTTGAGGTTATCCAGTTTCTCCGGAGAATGAGGAGGAACCTGATTAGAAGGAGAGTCTTTCATGTCCACTGTAGATGTTGAAACTGCTTTCTTTGAGAAAACCAATGAGGGTAATTCCTTTTTCTTTTGCAAGAGAAACGGCTAAACTGGAAGGTGCGCCTATGGCTGCTATGACCGGAATGCCTGCCATGGCTGCCTTTTGTATCAGCTCAAAACTGGCCCGCCCACTTAGCATCAAAATACTTTCCCGGAAGGGAAGCATACCCTTACTGAACCCTTCTCCTATGACCTTATCCAATGCATTATGCCTACCTACATCTTCTCTCAGGATAAGCTGTTCTTCATCCTGAGTAAACAAACCTGCTGCATGTATGCCCCCTGTTTGGCTGAAAAGAGATTGATGCTCTCTGAGCATGTCTGGAAGTCGTCTGAGTATAGTTGGGTTCCATTTAGTCTGGTCCTGATGTATGTCGAACAGGCTTTGCGTATGTATGGCGTCTATGGAAGCTTTCCCGCACACCCCACAGCTAGAGGTAGCATAAAAGTTTCTATCCGTTTTCTGAAGGTCATATTCCTTTCCTTCAACCAAATGCACACAAATCATATTCTCATCAGGAAAGGATACTTGTTCTACCTCTTCATGAGAATGAAGTATTCCCTCAGTAAAGAGAAAGCCCAAAGCCAGGTTTTCATCCTGACCCGGTGTCCGCATAGTGATGGAGATGGGAACAGGTAAAATATCCTTTGCCCCTATCAGTTGGATTTCCAGCGGTTCTTCTATGGCGATGGTATCTGTTTTCTCTGCTAGCTGATGATAATCAGAGGAAAAAACCCTCAGGTGGGAGATGCCTGTTTGGGAAGTATTTGTAGGAGGTATCAAAAATATGGGATTAAGGTGGTAACCGAAATAAAAGATAGGCAATTAGGGACTTAGGTGAAACCTACAATTCACTACATCCATTCTACAATTCACTACATCTCTTTTTTATGTATCCTTCTGAGCTTACAAATTGGGGTATCACTCAAAAAAGAGATTTTCATGAACGCCTTATCAATCAACCTACGAATCTTTTCCTTCTGTGCTTTATTTAGTTTGTTGATACTGGATCCTTCCAGTCTCATAGCACAGCGGTCTATCACCTCCACTTCTATCTCTAATGGCAAAATGACCATTAAGGTCAAGAACGGCTATAATAAGTATACCATAGAAAGTAAGGGAGATTTTGTCCTGTCTGATGATGATAAGGACATCGTATCTGTTACACAGGGGGGATATCTGGAACTTAGCAAAACTGCCTTTGGAAGTAAAAGGAGGATGATCATAGAACCCAATGGGAGTGGAGGCGTTTCCAAGACATACTTTGAAGGAAGTAAGAAAGTGGCTTTCATCCCTAATGGGAAAGCCTGGTTAGCAGAAGTGCTTCCAGAAATTGTTAGAAGTACCACCCTGGGAGCAGAATCCCGTGTAGATAGGTTTTATAGGAAAGGAGGAGCTGACGCTGTACTAGCAGAGGTAAAGCTGCTGGAAAGCGATCATGTGGCCACCAGGTACATAGATCTGTTAATGGATAAAGGGCTCAATGATGCAGAGTTGACCAAGGTAGTTCAGGTAGCAGGACAAACTTTAGAGTCAGACCATCATCTGGCGCAAATCCTTAAGCGGAACAGGGATGCTTTTACTGGAAATGCCAAAGCCATTTCAGCTTACATTCAGGCTACTAAAAGCATAGACTCGGACCACCATAAGTCTGAAGTATTGAGAGCCCTCATCAAAGATGACAAAGTATCTGATCAGCAGATGAGTGAGCTGCTTAGCATTACGGATGATATAGATTCTGACCATCATCTGGCAGAGGTATATAAGACCATCATCAGAGAAAGGAGACTGTCCAGTTCCAATATCAATGCACTCATTCAGCTATCTGACAACATAGACTCTGACCACCATAAGGCGCAAACTTTCAGAACCCTGCTTAATAAAGAAGAGCTTAGCCAGGAGAACCTTGCCATATTTCTGAAAGAGGTGGAAGACATAGACTCAGATCACCATGCCAGTGAGGTTTTGAAAGATGTATTAGAGATGGACATCAATACCGAGAATCAGATTCTCCTGCTAGACCTCGTAGATGATGAAATCAGCTCTGATCATCATGCCAGATCAGTACTCATAGAATTTGCAGAAGAACAAAAGCTATCCGGGAAAGTATTTGATACCTACCTGAATACCATAGAATCCATAGACTCAGATCACTTTACAGCAGAAGTAATCAAAAATCTGATAGAGGAAGTAGACATGAATGAGAGTCAGCTTTCAGGTCTACTGGATGCTATGGAAGGAATAAATTCTGATCATTTTCTTTCAGAAACGCTTCAGGCCGTTGC
>JBCBKZ010000890.1:0-2328 GCA_038520955.1 Bacteroidota bacterium
TTCTCAAAGCCAACGACTTTGAGAAGGTTCATAGTTGTATTGTCACATGTGACGCTACCTCTGGGGGCTCTATTGGATTTGGATATCATAGTATATTGAAGCTTATATATCTAATATATGCTATGCGTTCTCCAATAGAAAGGATTTAAGGACTTTAGTAAATTATTTCTAAAAAGGGGAAGAGGAGGATTTTTTGCTGGGCTGGTTGGGCACCTACGGCGCCTTTCTGGATGGTGCCCTGACGGGCTAATTATGTTTGGCTCCTATGGAGCCGATAAGTAGGGGTGGATTTATCCACCCTTTAGTAATGGGGTAATATATCTACAATCTCTTTTTGATGGTTTTCAGCAGCAATCTCTGTGGCAGTCTTTCCTTGAGCATTTTCCAATGCTTGATTTGGGGCTTTTGCCAAAAGGAATCTGACTATATCAGAATGCCCATAATAGGAGGCATACATTAACAAGCTCATCCCTTTTCCATCCTGCCAGTCGATATTTATTTCTTCCGTCCAGTAAGATTGAACCGTTTGTAGATCTCCAAACTCTACTGCATCAAAAATATCTGCATCAAACTCCATAGCTGGTAAACTAAAAGCAATTACTTCGCCTGAGGACCATTGTATCGACCGAACAAAACGACTGATCCTCCAACGAGCTGAATATAGCACATAATTCATCTGCTTGTACCTCTCTCCCCTTGCTTACCCCCTAAAAAATTGGCTACTTCACGTTCAGAGAACATTCACCCAAAAACTGATACAATGAAAAACACCTTCTTGTACTTACTGGGACTTACTTTGTTGGTAGCCAGTTGTGCTGCTCCCAAAGGAGGAGAAGCCGAAGCTGAAGCTACTACAGAAGAAGCTCCTGCACTGACCCAGTCAAAGAATCCGACTAACATCATTCGTGATGGTCTATCCTTTTATCCGTTAGAGGGATCTCCTACATACGCGGATGCTGGACTGGAACTGGAAACGCTGGATGTAGCAGAAGGTGGAGAAGCCACTTTCAATTTCGCTGTTTCTAACTATGATCTGGGTGCTCAAACGGCTGGGGCCGACCAAAAAGGACTTGCTAACTCAGGTAAAGGACAGCACATCCACTTCATCGTAGATAATGGACCTTATTCAGCTCATTATGAGCCTACTGTTACTAAGGAAATGGACAACGAGAACCATGTGGTTCTGGCCTTCCTTTCTCGCTCTTATCATGAGTCTGTAAAGAATGCTACTTCATGGTTTATTGATGAAGTAGGACCTAATGAGAAGACAGTAGATTTCTCTGCTCCTCACATGTTCTATTCTCGTCCTAAGGGAACCTATGTAGGTGCTGATACTGATAATCTGATGCTGGATTTCTTCCTGCTGAACGTAGATCTGTCTGAAGATGGGTACAAAGTGATAGCAGAAGTTAACGGAACTACCTTCTTAATTACAGAGTGGCAGCCTTATATCATCGCGGGACTCCCTAAGGGAACCATTAAAGTAAGGCTACAATTAGTAGATGCTAATGGTGAGCTGGTTCCAGGTCCTTTCAATGACGTTACCAGAGAAGTAGTGCTGGAAGAAGCACCTGCTGAATAAAACATACTTTGCGCCTTCGCGGCTTTGCGTGAGAATCACTTCACGCTTAGACGCCAAGCCAAAACAAACACCTTACAATCGGTCATATCTACAGATGTGACCGATTTTTTTCTGTCTATCCAACAAGAAGCCCTATATTTCGAGCTCATAATGACCTACCCCTATGTACAAGTGGCTGATTAGACCTGTATTGTTCCGTTTTGACCCGGAGAAGGTTCACCATTTCTCTTTCAAGAGCATAAATACCATGTTCAAAATTCCGGGCATAAACTTCTTCCTTTCTACACGCTTCAAGGCGCCAGCTGCTCCTGTTAAGATGTTTGGGCTAGACTTTAAGAACCCCGTAGGCTTAGCTGCCGGTTTTGATAAAGATGCGGTACTGATAGATAAGTGGAAGTACATGGGATTCGGCTTTGTGGAAGTAGGTACGGTAACCCCTCGCCCACAAGGAGGAAATGAAAAACCTCGCCTGTTCCGTCTACCCAAGGATAAGGCCATTATCAATCGTATGGGTTTTAATAATGGAGGAGCAGGAGCTTTGATAGAAAGGCTTAAGAATGCGGACAAAGGAGACCTGATTGTAGGTGCCAATATCGGGAAGAATAAAGATACGCCTAATGAGAAGGCAGTGGATGACTATATGTACTGCTTTGAGCATCTCTTCCCCTATGTAGACTACTTTGTAGTTAATGTTAGTTCGCCAAATACACCTGGTCTGAGAAGGTTACAGGAGAAAGGACCTCTCA
>JBCBKZ010000891.1:0-2328 GCA_038520955.1 Bacteroidota bacterium
AAAACTGGCCGAATTTTGAATATTCTCAAGAAGAACTACCTCCTTATGAAGCTAAATTCTTCGAGAGGATAGGAGTTTTGAGAGGAAGCTTGAGGCATTTGGCAGCTAATGAGAAGTATGAATTAAAAGTAGTTCTTATAAGTAATGAGGCATATAAGAGCTCTGAAATAGAAGGGGAAATTCTGGATAGAAATTCTCTCCAGTCTTCCATAAGGAGACAATTTGGCCTGAAAAATGAAATGGTGAAAGGAAGGCCGGCAGAATATGGAATTTCTGAAATGATGGTAAGCCTATACAAAACTTTTCAGAAAGAACTTTCCCGTGATCAACTTTTCGAGTGGCACAGCATGCTGATGAACGGAAGAAGGGACCTAAGCAGTATTGGGGGATACAGAACTCACGCAGAGCCTATGCAAATAGTGTCTAATGTGATGAATGCGCCAGTAGTTTATTTTGAGGCACCTCCTTCAGAAAGCGTTTCGGAAGAAATGGATCAGTTCATTGACTGGTTTAATCAAACAGCTCCAGGAATGCCAAAAGAATTAGACGGGCTTCTTAGGGCTTCAATAGCGCATATTTATTTCGAAAGTATACATCCTTTTGAGGATGGAAATGGAAGAATTGGGCGAGCTATTTCAGAGAAAGCACTTGCCCAGGCAGTAGGAGAACCCACCCTTCTTGCATTGTCTCATTTGGTAGAAAAAAGACGGAAAGAATATTACCATTTACTCCATAAAAATAGTCTAGATTTAGACATCCAATCATGGCTGGAATTCTTCATAGAGGTAATCCTTGAGTCCCAAACCTATACACTAAGCTTAATAGACTTTCTGATTGAGCAGAATAAATTCTTTCACAGATTTGATGTCATACTAAATGACCGTCAAAAAAAGGTGGTAAAAAGAATATTTAAAGAAGGAGTAAATGGATTTGACGGAGGGTTAAGTGCTGGTAACTATCAACGAATAACCTCTTCTTCTCCAGCAACTGCCACCAGAGACCTAAAAGAAATGGTTGAGATAGGTGCTTTCAGGAGAGAAGGGAAGGGGAAGTACAGCAGGTATTACTTGAATATCCAAAGGTCATTCACCTAAAAATAAAGAGGGGAGAACATCTTCTCCCCTTTTATATTGACTTTGGTACTCAATGATTACTTATACGGAACCTTAATTAGCTCCTCATCAAATAAGGGCGTATATCCCATATTATGCCAGCTAAAGGCCAGTAAATCCGTGAACCTGTCAATTCGTTGACTCATAGAGACTGAGCCGTGTCCAGCATTGGTTTGGATACGGATGAGCACGGGATCTTGACCCACATGTGTCTCTTGCAGTCGGGCAAGGAACTTAAAGGAGTGTGCGGGCACCACACGGTCATCATGGTCTGAGGTAGTTACCAGAGTAGCAGGATATTCTGTTCCTTCTACCATATTGTGGTAGGGAGAATAGCCACGTAGATAGTCAAACATCTCCTTAGACTCCTCAGCAGTTCCATAATCAGCTGCCCAACCCGCTCCTGAAGTGAAGGTATGGTACTTCAACATATCCATTACGCCTACTGCTGGAAGTGCCACTTTAGCAAGGTTCGGTCTTTGGGTCATGACGGCCCCTACCAACAGTCCTCCATTTGAGCCTCCTGCTATGGCTAAGTAATCGCTTGAAGTGAGTTTCTCTTCAATCAGGAATTCTCCGGCAGCGATAAAATCGTCAAACACGTTCTGTTTATTCATTTTGGTCCCTGCCAAATGCCATTCTTCTCCATACTCTCCTCCTCCTCTTAAATTTGGCTGGGCGAAGACTCCTCCATTCTCCAGCCATGCAATCATCATGGGATTGAATCTGGGGGTAAGACTGACGTTAAACCCTCCATAAGCATACAGATAAGTGGGGTTTTTGCCATTTAACTCTATCCCTTTTTTGTGGACAACGAACATGGGGACTTTGGTTCCGTCCTTACTGGTATAAAAGACCTGCTTAGTCTCATAATCAAAAGGGGAGAAGTTCACTTCAGGTCTAATGTATTCTGTAGATTCTCCAGAAGCTATGTTGTATTTGAAAAATGTAGAAGGATAAGTAAAAGAGGCGAAGCGATAGTAAATCTCCTTTTCATCTTTCTTGGCAGGAATCACATTAGCTGTTCCTATTCCAGGTAATTCCAGCTCCCTTTCAAAATTCCCTTCCATGTCAAATTGCTGGATAGAGGTCTTGGCATCTATCATATAACTAGCAAAGAGTTTTCCTCCTCCAGGCATTACACTTAGTACATTCTCAGATTCCGGGATTATTTCTTTCCAGTATTTCTTCTCAGGTTAATCTAAATAAACCTGAG
>JBCBKZ010000892.1:0-2307 GCA_038520955.1 Bacteroidota bacterium
AGCTATCCAGGCTTCTGGCCTTAAAGGACTGGAAGAGAAAAAGGAGTTTATCCATTTCGGGCTTACGTCTCAGGACATTAATAATACGGCCATCCCACTCATGCTGAAGGAGGGCTTACATAAAGAGGTGATTCCCACCTTAAATCAGTTATTAGATTTACTTAAGGAGAAAGCCCTGGACTGGAAAGATGTGCCTATGCTGGCAAGAACCCATGGACAAGTAGCTACCCCTACTTCCATGGGAAAGGAGATAGCTGTATTTATCAGCAGATTAGAAGATCAATTAGTAGAGCTCCAGACTATGTCTTTCCCGGCCAAGTTTGGGGGAGCTACGGGAAACCTGAATGCGCATTATGTGACCTACCCTGATTATGACTGGAATCAGTTTGCGAAGATCTTACTGGAAGAGAAGCTAGGATTGAAGCGATCCATTCCAACTACCCAGATAGAGCATTATGATGGACTGAGCAGAGTGTTTGATAGCTTAAAGAGAATCAACACCATATTAATAGACCTTTGTCAGGATATATGGCTATATGTGAGTAGGGATTACTTCCTTCAAAAGAAGATAAAAGGGGAAGTAGGTTCTTCCACCATGCCTCATAAGATAAACCCTATAGATTTTGAAAATGCGGAGGGAAATTGTGGACTGTCCACAGCTATGCTGGAGTTCCTGTCTAGAAAGCTCCCGGTATCCAGGCTTCAACGAGATCTAACTGACTCCACCGTACTCAGGAATATAGGCGTAGGGTTGGGCTATGCATACCTGGCCTATAAGTCCATCATAAAGGGACTGAACAAGCTAACCATTAACAGAGACGTGGTTGAAGGAGAGTTGGAAGCCAACTGGATCATACTGGCAGAAGCCGTTCAGACTATCTTGAGGAGGGAGCAGTTTGATCAGCCCTATGAAGTACTGAAAGCTTTTACTCAAGGGAAACAAAGCCTTAACCAGGAAGACTATCTCCAATTTGTCCAGGGGCTGGATGTATCTGATAAGGTGAAGGAGGAACTAAGCTCATTAAGTCCTTCTACTTATATTGGAAATGCCATGGATTGGCCGGCTTAACCTAGATCCAAGCCTCCATAATAAGCGGTGTCTATATTTTTCCTTGCCTTCACAAAATAGGTGATTTGGCCTACATGATAGGAGAAGTGTTCCACCACATGCACCAGGATAGCTATCCCGTTTTCTTTGAAGCCCTGAACCTCATGCGTTACAAGAAGCCGATCTTCTGGAATCGACCCTATGCAAGCGGTTAACTCTTTCTCCAGCTCGTCCAGTTGTCGGATGAGAGTTTCTGTAGGAATAGGTCCTTTCTCATCAAATTCCTGCTGGCGTGTCCTGACGTCTGCTTCTTTCCCCAATCCACTGATGACCCACTGTCTGGCATTCCCCATTAGGTGAAGGCTTAGGTTTCCCACACTATTAGAATTTTCATTGGGTTTATACCAGATTTCTTCCTCTGATAATTCATGCAGGCACTGGCGTAATCTGGGGAAAGATTCTTTAAATAATCTTCTGTTGATTTCCTGTATAAAGAGAGAATAGAAGTCCATTCAGCAGTTTTAGGATTTAACACTGAAATTAAGAAATAGGCTTGGAATAATCTTTATATTCCAAGCTATCTTACAAAAAGATAAATATTTAGTTATACCTGAAAAAAATGATCCCTCTGTAAATACGGAATGGGGAAGTGTTCCCGTTAATTGATTCTTAGCCATTGTATGCTGCGACTTACGGTAAAACATATCAGTTGGGTAGTATTGCTGAATATTCTCATTAAGCCTGTGTGGTTATTAGTGGAGAATATGGTTCATAATGTCGTGGGGCATCACGAGTGGGGGCAGTATACAGCATTGCTATCATTCGCATTTCTGTTCATTACCCTTTCTGATATGGGGATCAACCAGTACTCCACTAAGACGCTGGCCAGTCAACCGGAATTGATCAAGCAGTATTTTCCGAATCTACTAAGTTTCAAGGTCCTCCTTACCGTCATTTATCCCATACTGATGATAGGCGCTGGATGGCTGTGGGGATTTCGGGATGAGGAACTCCTTTTTCTGGGGCTACTAAGCTTGGTACACGGAGCCAACCAGTTACTTCAGTTTCTCCGATCTAACTTCCAGGCACTACAGAAATTCACTATTGATGGCTGGGCTTCTATAGCGGATAAACTGCTGCTGGTTTCTTTAGTGGTGGTTTTACTTCTCACGAAAGTGGATGTAGAGCGCTTTATTGTAGCCAGAATTCTTTCTATAGGACTGGCCGTAATCGTATTCTATATCATCATCATCCGGTTA
>JBCBKZ010000893.1:0-2306 GCA_038520955.1 Bacteroidota bacterium
ATTCAGTTCTATGATCTTATCTTCCTCATCTCTCACGATCTTGATTTCATAGGCATTCATCCTTAATAAATCTTTATAGATCAATTCCCCCTTTCTTTCTCTTCCGTTTTTAGTGATGATGAATTTATTCCCATTGGCATGCTCAATATTGATGGTAGTCTGGGTTTCATCATTGAAGAAAGACCCGTTTAAGGAAAGCTTGTAGTCCTTATCTTGCTCAAAGGATGGTAGTCTCTCATAGGATAGTACCGGTTGGGTAGACAGAAATATGCTGAAGCCAGTAACGCCAGATTCATCCTTACTGAAGGCCATTCTTATTTTCGCTCCGTTGGACAGGTAATGATAGAGGGAACCCTCTTCTGGTATGAGTTCAGCTGGATCTCGCTGGTAAATCTCCCGATACAGTTTCCCTTCTCTTTCACCTATGTTAATGATGGTTCCGTCTCTACCTGCTCCCTTGTAGCTTCCTATAAGCTCGGACTGAGGGATCCTTGCTTGAATCTCTTCCGGGCCGGATGGATAGGTCTTTAGGGGAACTTCCAGCCCCAGAATTTCATCGACTATTTGTGCGGCTAGATAATAGGTAGGCACACTGCCACTATTAGCCATTACTATTATGGATAAGTTCCTGGAAGGGAATCTCATAAAGGTGGCGTTGTAGGCACCTGTGCTTCCATTATGATAATGGTATTTCTCCCCCTTATACTCACCAAACTCAAGGCCGTATCCATAGTCGTACTCCAGCGGCTGCTGGCTTTCTTCTATGAATTCTCTGGATAAGGACTTGCCATCATTGAGTTGGATGATTTTCTCCCACTGGAGTTGATCCTGTAAGGTAGTGAATAGTCCTCCATCCCCGTGGGTTTCTGTGATAGTAGGATACTTTTTCCATCCATTCCACTGCCCATAAGGACTGGCTTTATGGGGAATGACCGCCATATAGTTGGTGCGGAAAGCTGTGGAAGGCATGTCTAAGTCTTCAAACATACTTATGGCAAAATCGCTAAAGTCCTGCCCACTTACCTTTTTGACTATTTCTGCCAGGAGAATGTAATTGGAGTTGCTGTAGATGTATTCCATTCCAGGCTTGCAGTTCAGATCCCTTTGAGCTCGTATGAGATCCATGGCATCTCCATTATCCACAAACATCTTCCACCAGGTTTGTCCCTTCAATCCCCATAGGTAGCTGATGTCTCTTACACCACTCGTATGAGCAATTATCTGGGAAATGGTAATTTCATCTTTGATGGTTGGGTATAGCTCAGGCAGGTAGTCCCTGATGTCATCCTCAAGATTAACCTTTCCTTCATGGATCAACTTTAAGACACATAGTGCCGTAAACTGTTTGGCGTTGGAAGCTATATTGAAGCGGGTATCCTTATCTATTTTTACCTGATGCTCCAGGTTGGCATAGCCTACATACCCCTCATAGGTGATTTCTCCATTCTGCATAACACCCACTGCCATACCCGACCCCTCATCGCTCGCATGCTGATAGAGTAGTTTCGTGATAGCCTCATTATTTACCTGAGAATAGAGACTGATAGCCAGAAATATGAGAATTGCCGTAAGAATCGTTTGCTTGTTCATATCATTCATTTTCAGCTAAACTAGGGTGGGAGAGTAGGTTCCGCGCTTCAAATGATCATTTGAACCCAATTTCAAAGCTGATGTTGCTCAATAAATTGTTTGGGAGTAGTACCTGTGTATTTTTTGAAAGACCTGTTAAAGGTAGTCTTGGAATTAAATCCGCAATCCAGCGCAATCCCTAATAGGGTGTTACGCTTATGCTCGCCATTTTTTAGTTTGCTTATGACGGCTTCTGCCCGCTTCTCATTCACAAAATCATTGAAGTTCATCCCGAACTCCTGATTGATAGATTTTGAAATGATATTCCTGTTGGTACTTAGCTGGTGGGCGATGTCCGTTAAGGTCAAGTTGGCGTTTTGATAAATATTCTCCCTTTCAAAAAGCGTGGTGATCTTCTCTTTCCACTGTTGAAGGGCTATCTCCTCCGCCATATTTTGTTTCGGCCCAATGGTTTCTTCCTCTTCAGGTGGAACAAATGTATTCAGATTCAACCCGGATCTAATACTAGTCCTGATGGTATTAGAGTAGCCAGTAATGGAAATGTATAAGAGGAGAATAGAGAAGCATAGATAATACCAATACTTACTACCAAAAGCCCCCCACTCAGGGTTCAAAATGAAGAATAACACCCTGAGTAAAAGAATCAACCCAAAGGCGATAGCGAAGTTTTTGACCCACTTGAAGGCAATTTCATCTGCAAAACTGACTTCCTGTAG
>JBCBKZ010000894.1:0-2301 GCA_038520955.1 Bacteroidota bacterium
TAGCCAGAAACAGCTTATTTGAGTTGGATGCCCAGATAGCTACAGAAGACCTAAATGTAGTAAATGCAAGGAATCAGGTAGAACTGGCTTACCTCACACTGATGCAGGCCATGAACTTTGATCCTAACCAGTCATTTGGAATTGTTTTCCCTAATATGGATGATCCTGGTTCTTTGCATCCTGCCAATCCGGATGAGATTTTTAACTACGCAGAGAGTAACCAGCCAAATATTAAGGCGGCTAATCTGAGAATCCTAAGTGCGGAGAAAGACATTGCAGTCTCCAAAGGTATCTGGATGCCTACTCTTAGTCTGTTTGGAAACATATCTACGGGTTATGCGGACGGACGTTCTAGATTAGTTAGCTCCACACAAGTAATAAATCAGCAGGAGCTTATCGTAGATGGGACACCTGTAACTGTAGGTTTTCCAGATGTAGAAAATACTTTTGAAGATATTCCAGTGGGAGACCAGCTGAGTGATAACGTGAACTACGGATTTGGGGTGCAGCTAAACATTCCGATCTATAGTAATGGAAATGCCAGAGCCTCAGTTCAGCGTTCTCAGATAGGCATGATCAGGGCTAGAAATAATATGGACATTCAGCGTCAGCAGCTGAGACAGACCATAGAAAGAGCGCACCTGGATGCTGTATCAGCCTATGCTGCCTATAACCAGGGGCAGAAGTCTCTGGATCAGTTACAGCTGGCTCTGGAGAATACAGAGAAACAATATGAAGTAGGAACGGCAAATGCCACAGACTACCTGGTAGCCAGAAATAACCTCACAAGGGCTCAAAACGATGTGATCAGATTTAAGTATGATTACATCTTTAAATCTAAAATCCTTGACTTCTATCAGGACAAACCCATAGGATTTTAAACCGAATTGACTAAGTAATTTTTGAATAGCAACCTTATTTAACACGTAATGGCCAAAACTAAAAAGAAGAACAACCGCAGGCTGTATTTGATAGTTGGTGTCGTATTTCTGGTGATAGCTGCCTTGGCAGTAGCCAAAAGTCAGGGATTCATAGGAGATTCCAATCTCGTAGAGGTGGAAGTAGCGGATAGTGAGACCAGAAGTATTTTTGCCAAAGTTACTGAGTCAGGGGTGATAGAACCTGCCATAGATGTACCTGTCGCGCCGGACGTATCTGGTGAGGTAGTGAGCCTTTTTGTGAAAGAAGGGATGACAGTAACTAAAGGAGATCTCCTGCTGACTATTAGACCAGACGACTACCAGGCAGTGGTAGAGCAGGCTGCGGCAACCCTGAATCAGGTGAAAGCTTCTCAAATGCAGGCGAAAGCCAGTATGAGTCAGGCAGAAGCTAACCTCATGCAGGATTCCATCAACTTTGAGAGAAATAAGCAACTGTTCAATGAAAAGGTTATTTCTCAGACCGACTATGAGACAGCGCAACTTCAATTCAATATTTCTAAATCTCAGCTACGTTCTGCACAGCACTCTGTACAGGCTGCCTACTTCCAGGTGAAAAATGCCAACGCTTCTCTTAAGCAGGCTCGCCAAAACCTGGATAGAACCAATATCTATGCTTCTATGGACGGGACCATTACGGAGTTGAATATAGAGATTGGTCAAAGGGTAGTAGGAACCAGCCAAATGGCAGGTACAGAGATTTTGAAGATAGCTGACCTCTCTAATATGGAGGTAGTGGTAGAAGTGAATGAGAATGACATCGTGAATGTAAACCTGGGAGACTCTTCCAGAATAGAGGTAGATGCTTTCCCGGATGAGACTTTTTATGGAAAGGTTACAGAAATCGCTTATTCTGCGGTGCAGACACAGGCAGGAACCTCTGACCAAGTTACTAACTTTGAGGTGAAAGTGCAGATTTCTCCTGCTTCTTATAATAAGACTACTGCGGGTGGAATGAAAGACATACCTACCACTGCTGAGAGCCCCTTCCGGCCGGGTATGACGGCTTTGATAGACATCTTCACTAAGCAGGCCAATGGAATCGTAGCAGTGCCTATTAAAGCGGTAACGCTTTCGAAGACCTTAAAGAAAGACACAACTGGCGTAGACGAGGCAGGTCAGGAAATAGTCTATGTTTTAGATGGAAACACCGTGAAGGAAATGCCGGTAGACTTAGGTATCAGTGATGATGACTTTATAGAAATTAAGGATGGAATAGATGCCGAAAAGCAGGTAGTTACAGGTCCATATAGCATACTTACCAAGAGATTGGAAGATGGTATGGAGGTCAAAGTGAAGGAAGAAAAAAAGGATGATGAGGACAGTAAGTCCTAAGAATATTCACCTTTTTCTCTGAAACTTT
>JBCBKZ010000895.1:0-2296 GCA_038520955.1 Bacteroidota bacterium
CACAATGACAAGATATGGCAGATTGTCATTGTGGATTCTTCTCACTACCAGCTAATTAATCTCAATATTAAGGTAGTACCTGTAAGTAAAGACTTCTTCATGCTGGAAGCTGAGGGAGAAAATGTTTGGGTGTATTTGCCTTCCGAAAATAAAGTGGTGCTGGAATTACCTGAAATCAACTTCAAGCAGAAAATCAGGCTAAATGAAAGCTTTCAAAGTCAGTATTTAAAGTTTGAACTGGTAGCTAACCCTGCCAGAAAAGACCCCAATGCACCTATTAAAAATGAGTATTCCTTTTCTATCAATAGCTTCGATCAGTTGACTGATTACTACCGAGAGAAACTGGTGGTTAAGCCATATGATGAGGAAACCAAGAAAGGAAAGCTGGTAGAAATCTCTTCTCAGGGTCCCTCCATAGAACTCGAAACCCGTTTCATTAATCAACTGGTAGATGCTTACATAGATTATGAGACTGAAAAATCAAGAAAGGATGGGGTGAAGATTGTGAAGTTTTTGGATAACCAGATGGGGTTGGTGGCTGACTCCTTAACAAGAGTAGAGTATTCTCTTTCATACTTCAGAGAATCCAGAAATATAGCAGACTTGGCTACGGCCTCTAAAAAGCTTACGGAAGAACTGCTGGAACTAGAAAGAGAAAGGAGCTCACTCCTAGCCAAAACCAGACAGGTAGAGTATATAAATGAAAATTTACAGAAAGCCAGAGGAGATGGTGATTTTTCACCAGCTACTGTAGATATAGATGATGCCTCCCTTCAAAATCTCTTGATAGAACTAAATAGACTGAATCAGGAGCGTGCAGAGATGAAACTGACGGCGAAGGGAGATAACCCCCGACTGGATCAGGTAAACAGTAAGATCGAGAATATAAAGGGCAGGATACTGGAAATCACCGGGCATATGGTGAATACCCAGCAGATTTCCCTTGATGTGTACGATAACAGAATCACTGAAATCAAGGGTAGGATGTCATCTTTACCCAGTGATGAGCGTGAGCTAAAGAAATTGGAGCGGGAGTTCAAAGCAAAGAGTGACCTCTTCAAGTACCTACAGGAAAAGAAAGCTGAAGCAAGTGTAGCTGTAGCTAATGCTTCCAGTAATAACCTGATAGTGGATAGAGCCAGACAGGCAGGAGATGCTCCCATAGCACCTAACAGAATGATGTTTCTGTTGCTGGCTATAGTGATGGGCGGCGGTCTTCCAGGCGCAGTAATTTTAGGAGCAGACCTCTTGAACGATAAGGTTTCCAGCCTGAGGGCAGTGGAGAGCAGTACGGATATAAAAGTCCTAGGTCTGGTGATCAATAACGACACCAACGCGAAGGTACTTACCTCTGCCAATTCTGATTCTATTCTGGCAGAATGTTTCAGAACGGTCAGAGTGAAAATGCAGGATATGGGGGGAGCCGTTCCCATTAAGGTGATTGGGGTTACTTCTACCTGGGCGGGTGAAGGGAAAACCTTCTGTGCGAACAACCTAAGTAGTATACTGGCTCAGTCTGGAAAGAGAACGGTACTGGTGGACGTGGACTTAAGAAAACCCAGAATGATGGAGTACCATGACGTGGATAACATCTGCGGACTGTCTACTTATCTCCGTGGGCAGCATAACCTGGACCAGATTATTCAATCTTCTAAAATAGAGAACCTGGATCTGATTTCTTCCGGTCCGGCTCAGTTAAATGCCCTGGACCTCATAGATACGGAGCGATTCTTCAGACTTATTCAGGAATTAAAGGCAGAATATGATTACGTGATCCTTGATACACCTCCTATTGGCCAAACCACTGATTACGTAATTCTGAAAAGCTATACTGATTTCACCCTCTATATTGTTAGACATAACAAGACCAAACTCCAGTCACTGAACCTGATCAATGAGATGTATGAAGATGATAATGTGGGGAATATTGGGATACTGGTTAATGACATTAAGTTAAACCAGGCATTTGGGTATGGTGGAGAAAAGATATACGGTTACGGTAAGAAGCTAACTTACTAAGCTATACCTGATTATACAGGAATCTCATGGTCCTCAAGGAAGGGAAATCCTTTCTTGAGGCAACGTGTGTTTGGGGGACAAATGGTCATTTTTTATCATAGGAAATAACATAAGTTTGATTTCCTAGCGTATTTTATTTAAGCCCTTTGGCTACTGAAACAGTGTTAAAGGCATAGACGGTATTCGAATTACAAACAGAAATGCAAACCCCCGGGGATATCATTATTTCGGTATTGAGCATCCTGCAGTTTCCCCTATATGGATTGATTCTGCTGGG
>JBCBKZ010000896.1:0-2289 GCA_038520955.1 Bacteroidota bacterium
AATTTCTTCTAATCTCTGTCATTTTCTCACAGATTTGGCTGGAAAATCTATTTTTTCAGTTAAGTTCTATACTGCCCTTCCGGCTGATGTTCTCCTGAATCTAAGAAAAGAAGCCCCATACCTCCTCTTCCATGGTCTCCTTGAGGAACTAGAGTACTATGAGATCTCGTATGAAATAGAGACTTATGTACAAAACGACCTTAAATTCATTCAGGAGGCAAGCAAATCAGGTGAAACAGACCTGCTAATTTCTCAGTCTAAAAGTAGATATGCCCTACACCGCCACTGGCATTCTAAACTGGATTCCAAAAGGCAGATACGTTCCTTCCCTCCTACCCTCATTATCCCTTCTAAGGGTTTACTGGGGCAGATTAATCATATCACCTATGCGGTAGACTTTGATGATTATGATCCTGAAATACTGGACAGTATTATCTTCCTGGCAACTATTTTCGATGCCAAGCTGACCATCTTCCATATTAATACTCCTGAGGAGAAGCGTAAGAGCTCATACGTGGAGAGTCTGGAGCAGACCATCTCTGATACACTGGATTACCCTAAGGTGTATTATAAATTCTTTGATGATAAGGACCCCTTCACAGGCATTCAGAAGTTCCTCACCAACAGTAACACCCAACTGCTGGCCATGATCAATCGCAAGGAGCTTACGTGGAAGAATTTATTTTCAGAGAATAGCCTCACCCGCAAAATGGCGACCAAGGCCAATGTGCCTTTACTAGCCTTCCATAAGTATGAGGAATAATCAGGCGTTTTTGTAAGGGCAAAACATCTTTTGCCCAGCCCTCCAAACGTACATTCTTTTTTGCAGAAGTCAGTTGATTCTTTAGAGTGAGACTTGAATTACTCTTCTTCAGGATAAGTGAACCCCTCCGGAGGAGGCACCTGACTTTTATAGTCCCATAGTTCGTGAGTTGGGTAATCGAAATAAGGATTAGCAGCCGCCTGTTTTTCTTGCAGGGTAGTTTTCACATTCTTAAACCAGTAGGCGATCAGTAAGCCTGATAAAGCCCCAAAGGCGTGGGACTCCCAAGAAACTCCCTCTTTAAAGGGAAACAA
Organism: Bacteroidota bacterium; assembly: GCA_038520955.1. Lineage (GTDB taxonomy): Bacteria > Bacteroidota > Bacteroidia > J057 > J057 > JBCBKZ01. The sequence goes on from JBCBKZ010000896.1 coordinate 1,078, forward strand.
TCCCCAAAACATCCCTCCATACAGAAATGCCACTATAAGCGCCAAGGCTATTGCAACTTTATCCTTGCGGAAAACCCCGCTGAAGAAGATAAAGAAGGCCAGTCCGTACACTACCCCACTCGCACCTATATGGTAAACGGCCCGGGCAGCAGCCCAGGTCCACACGCCGGTAATCAAATAAATCCATCCCACCACTTTCCAGAAGATGGGCTTATAGAAATAGTAGACTCCTGCCAAGAGCACAAACATAGGGGCGGAATTGGCAGCTATATGGTCTATTCCCTTGGCGTGAATCCAGGGGGCCGCTAAAATACCTATGGCGCCAGACCATTCTCTTGGCAGTACGCCCAGATACCCAAAGTGCTTTCCAGTCAGAGCTGAATACCCCCAAACCACCCACATGAGGGCTACCCAAGCAAGAGATATTCCCAACCCCACTAGGAGATCTTTCTCCCATTTCAAGCCCAACCAGCTTCTGTTACTTAAATCAGTCATAAGATGATATCTTTGCTTACGAGCAATTAGCGATTAGGGTCCAGCATTTTGAGTAAGCAATCTGACATTCTGCAAATTAAGGGGCTAAGCGTAGTTTCCAAGCTACAAGCGCATAGCTTGCCTATTTTAGAGGATGTATCTTTTCATGTAGGGAGAGGAGAAACCGTTGGTCTCATGGGACCTTCAGGTAGCGGGAAGAGTACGCTCGCCTATTTGCTGGCCAATGTTCTTACCCCTCCCAGATTTCAAACCTCAGGCAGTATCCACTATTCCTTTTTTAGCAATCCAGAAAAAACCCACTTCCCTAAAGAGCTTTCTGGCCAAGTGAGTATGATCTTTCAGGCACCCTATAAGTCCCTCAATCCACTTATGACTTGTGGAGCTCACCTCACAGAATGCATCCAAATTCATCAGCATATACAGAGGGATAAGGTTGAGGATATGGCCTACTCTTATCTGGAACGGGTGAAACTCCCTAAAGAAGCCTTCTCCAAATATCCACACCAGTTATCTGGTGGGCAAATCCAACGAGTGATGATTGCCTTAGCGCTCAGCCAGCAAGCAGAGCTCCTGATCGCGGACGAACCAATAGCTTCTTTAGACATTGATACGGAGAATGACATACTGAATCTGTTAAAGGAATTACAGCAAAAAGAAAAGTTCAGCTTGCTGCTCATCACCCATGAATTGGAACATATCAGATCTCATACAGACAGG
>JBCBKZ010000897.1:0-2265 GCA_038520955.1 Bacteroidota bacterium
GAAATCTATAAACATCCTGACATAATATGTCGCCTCTATGAGGCTTTTCGATTATTTATTAAATTTCTAACAAGGTATCGCTCCCAAGGAGCTCGATTCATGAAAAAAACAGAAAATACATATCTATTTACGGTAGAAAAGACTGACACTGGTTTCTCAGCTTTCGCGGAAGATGCTCCTGTTTACACTACTGCTAAGAGCAGTCCAGATCTCATACCCAATATCCTGGAAGCTCTTAACCTTTATTTGGAGGAGGAAACTGAATTTGCTGATGTTGATAGACTAAAACTTCAACTGGACTTTTAACAGTTTTTCCAGTATTATAAAGTACTGAATGCAAGCTATTTGGCACATAGGATAGGCATGAATGAATCTCTACTCTCCCAATATGTAAAGGGAGTTAAAACTCCTTCACAAAAACAGCTTGATAGAATTCTGAAAGGAATACATGAGATAGGAAAGGAATTATCTGAGATCCATTTAGTAGCTACAAAGTAAGAAGGTGCCCTGATCGCTGAAGAAGTAATCCACACATTATGCCCAAACCAACAAGAGGAGACCATCTTTTTGAGCGGCCTGACTGGCTTACTGAAGCCAGCGCAGCCAGGACCTATCATTACCTTGGTATAGGCATTAATACCTATCAGCATATTCCCCAACTCTACAATCCCGTCCCAGACGTACAGACATTTGCAGGGACGCTAGAAGCATATGGATTTCAGCAGGACCAAACTACGCTATTGCTAAATGAACAAGCCAGCAGAAGCCAAATCCTGAAAACCCTGAGGTCATTTGCCAAGAAGCTGACCTCACAGGATAACCTGGTCCTCTATTTCGCAGGGCATGGCATCATAGATGATATTACAGGAGAAGGGTATTGGATACCCGTAGAAGGTAAGGCAGACGACTACTCTACTTATGTCTCCAATAATGAGGTCGTAGATCTACTCAAGTATTTCAAAGCGCACCATGTTCTGCTCATCATAGATTCCTGTTTCTCTGGTACGTTCTTCCAGCAAACCAGATCTCTAGGGAGTAAGTATGACAGGTCTCCTTCCCGTTTTGCGATTAGCTCAGGTTCCTCAGAAAGTGTTCCCGACGGAGTACCTGCTGAGCATAGCCCTTTTGCTAAGCGAGCCTTAGCCTATCTTTCTCAGCATGAAGAACCTTATGCACTTGTAAGTGAGCTCGCCAATTACATCAAACGTGGTAACTTCCATCAGCAACCCCAGGCACATGCCTTAATGATAGATGGCCATGAGGAAGGAGAATTTGTCTTCTTCAGAAAAGGAAGTTTCACTCCCCAGCCTAAAACCCCAACTTCTACCATAGATTATGAGCAAACGCTTATTAAGGAACTAGGGCTGGACTTTGTATACGTGGAAGGGGGTACCTACAAAAGAGGGAGTAAAGAAGCCGAAAATGAGCAGCCTATACATAAGGTTACCTTAGACGGTTTTGAAATCAGTAAGTATCCAGTAACTCAGGCACAGTGGATGCACATCATGGGAGAAAATCCCAGCTTTGACAAAGGAGATCCCCAATACCCTGTGGAGTATATTTCCTGGAATGAGGTTCAGGTATTTCTCCAAAAGCTATCTGAGCAGACAGGTCATACATTTCGTCTTCCCACTGAAGGAGAATGGGAGTTTGCTGCCAGAGGAGGAAATCTATCGGAAGGCTTTTCCTTCGCTGGCGCTAATGAACTGGATGAAATCGCCTGGTATAGGCTGAATAGTGGCCAGCATTCTCATAAGGTAGGTCAGAAAGAACCCAACGAGCTGGGACTATATGACATGAGTGGGCTGGTATGGGAATTTTGCAGTGATATTTATGGCTCCTACCCAAGAGAACCCATCACTAATCCCGGAGGAACTTCCCGTGGAGTCAGCAAGGTCATACGTGGAGGATGCCTAAATGACTACGAAGAAATGTGTCGGCTAACAGCCAGAAGGAAATTCGGCCCCCAGTTTAGAGATTACTTTTTAGGGTTTAGGCTGGCGTTTACGCCGAAGGCTGATACTTGATCGACGCCACCTTAACTTCTAACTTTAAGACAACCAGAATATTTCTATAGTATGGATAAATATCCTTCAGACATACTAGAGCGACTCAAAGAAATTAGGGGGAAAATTACTAAGAATGAGTTTCAAGAAGCCATTTCCCGCTTAGAAGAGATTTCCCCATCTAATGAATTAACTGCACTAAAAGGTAGATTAAGCGAACTAGAAAGTGAAGAAGACTACGGAACAATTAAGCGTGAGG
>JBCBKZ010000898.1:0-2265 GCA_038520955.1 Bacteroidota bacterium
ATAATGTCTTCAGCAGAAGAGTCATAATCACTTATGATGACACCTTCGGCGAAATACGCTCCATTATTGAACACCTCATACTGGGAGGTAAACTCCTCTTCCATATTACCCTCTGCAAACTCTTTAGAAGGAGTATTTTCAGCAGGGGAAGTAGAGCCGGAAATAAGCAAAAATATGCTTGCACAAAGGACGACTATCCCTACTCCAATCCCCGAGAACAGAAACAAGCGCTTTTTTCGCTCTTTATTCTCAAGTTCCTGAAGATAGGAAGTAATCTGGCTGTCTTCTTGTCCTCTCTTGAGCATGGCAATTATCGTTAAAATGTAACCTTACAGGTAAATCCGCTAGCCGGAGGATTATAATATCGGTCAAAGCCCGATTTTACAATCCTAAATAACTCAAAATTATGCCTCTGTAATCCATAGGCACACTTAATGGTGTAAATGCGTGATTGAGCAGTTTTCTATTTATAATGAACGGAATTATGATTGAGGTATTATTTTTAAAAGAATTTGGCTAAAGGAGAAATTTTGATTTTCAAACCTTTTGACTTGAGTATCAGGCTGTTGGAAAAGGGAAATATCCAATTAAGCTATGGAAAGTCGAAAAACCAGGAATTTTACCATTGGTATTATATGAAATGGTCCATCAGTTTATTATTGCTCCGTTTCTTCATTTTTCCTTTGGCAAAGGAAAAGAACGTCCTCTTCTTGATTTAGGTTCTGCTAAGTATCTACTTATTTCCCTGATATGTGTAATATTACCTTGATAATAATACCGTTTACTTTCACATGGCAATAATTAAACCCTTTAAGGCTTACAGACCGCAGGGAAGTCTGGCAAAACAGATTGCTTCATACCCTTATGACGTAGTGAATTCTAAAGAGGCAGCTGAATTGGCAGCCCATAATCCCCTGAGTTTTTTACACATCGTAAAGCCTGAAATAGATGTACCTGAAGGCACTGATCCCTATTCTGAAAAAGTCTACCTGAAAGGGAGGGAAAACATGGAAGCGTTTATTGAGAAGGATGTCTTTTTCCTGGATGAGGTAGCCAGCTATTATGTGTACCAGTTGGAAATGAATGGCCATGTTCAAACGGGACTAGTGGGAGCGGCTTCCATACAGGAATACTTTGATGGAAAGATTAAAATTCATGAATTAACCAGACCTGTTAAAGAGAAAGATAGAATAGACCATATTAAAACCTCCGGAATCCTGGCAGAACCCGTATTCTTTGCCTACCGGGGAGTTCCAGAACTGAATGCTATCATCCAGGCTGTCATTCAGAGTGATCCGGTGTATGATTTCAAAGCTGATGATGACATTTATCACCGCATCTGGAAGATCCAGAATCAAAATGCCCTGGAAGAAATAGAATTACTTTTTGAGCATAAGGTGGCTGCTACCTATGTGGCAGATGGCCATCATCGTACTGCGGCGGCTGCCTTGGTCGGTAAGGACTTAACAGAAGCGGGAGATACTTCCGCCGCAGTCCCTTACTTTATGGCCGTTCATTTCCCGGCTGAGGAACTACAAATCCTGGATTATAATAGAGTGGTAACAGACCTTGGGCATATGAGCAGTGGAGAGTTTCTCCAAAAGCTTGGAGAACATTTCCTCCTCAGCAAATCTTCAAAAGCGGTTAAGCCTGAGGAGGCTTATGCCTTTGGTCTTTATCTGGAGAATAGCTGGTATAAATTATCATTGAAAAAGGAGTTTATTCCTGAAGAAGATCTCATAAGCAAACTGGATGTAAGTGTACTTGACAGATATGTGATACATCCTGTGCTGGGGATAACAGATATCAGAAGAGACAAAAGAATTGATTTTGTGGGAGGAATCAGAGGATTACAGGAACTGGAGAGACGGGTAGACTCGGGAGAAATGAAACTGGCCTTTGCTATCCCTCCAGTTAAGATGGACCAACTTCTTGACATAGCTGATAGTCAGCAAATCATGCCCCCAAAATCCACATGGTTTGAACCTAAGCTCAGGTCAGGACTGCTGGTATACAGCCTTAAGGAGAGTTTATAAGGAGAAAGCCCCAGATTCACATACGAGTTTTCGTTTGCGAATCTGAGGCTTTTCTTTCCTCTCTAATGGATAATCCTAATACACTCTAATGGTGGGACCCAGGAAGATGGCGTTCAGGAACATTCGTTGAGAACTCCACCAGGTACCCCGGAAATTAGGATTATCAGTAAAGAGAATAGCTCTTCCTCTTCCCATAGAACTTGCCTTAACCGCAGCTGTTCAGGTAAGT
>JBCBKZ010000899.1:0-2261 GCA_038520955.1 Bacteroidota bacterium
TCCAGAAGGCTATGAGGTGGCGGAACTTCACGCAGCTACCAAGGTAGTTACCCCTGAAAAAATGGCTTCATTCATGTACCAGGCAGGAAATATGGGCCAGGTAATTCAGCTTCAGGCAAGACTAAAAATAGACAAGACACTTTTCTTGCCTGATGAATATGAAGGGCTAAAAAGTTTCTATGATCATGTGGTGAAGAAACAAGCTGAGCAAATAGTCCTCAAAAGAAAAACCTGATACCAGTTAGATGAAAAGCTTAATCAAACAACTTAAGGGGGCCTTTGTAAGGTCCCTTATTCTGGCTTTACAGCTGGGATTATGGGGGACTATCTCCCTTCAATGGGTTATAGCTCAGGATGGGGTTAACCGAATGATCCCCTTCAATCCGCAGCAGCTAAAATTTACCACCCATGCTGATTTCCCAGACGCAGATGCTATTGTATTGGCCGACGTAGGAACCTTTTCTACTGTAGAAGGTGGAACCAAACTGATAGGCCATACCTACAGGCAAGTCCGTATTCATATACTGGCAGAGTCTGAGATAGACAGAGGAAATGTTGAGCTATATTTTTACCATGTAGACGGGGCAGAGAATATCAGTAGGATAAAAGGAAGAAGCTACAACCTGGAAAATGGGAAGCTGGTGACCAGTGTCCTTAAACGGAAGCAGGTGTTTAGAGAAAAGATCGATGAAGAGTACACAAGAATTAGATTCTCAATACCAAATGTAAAAGTAGGTACAATCATAGAATATGAGTACTTGAAGGCAGAGGATAACCTTTTTGCCCTTACTCCTTGGTATTTTCAAACGGATATTCCTACTCTTCAAAGTGACTATAAAGTATACCTCCCCCCTAACTCAGATTATACCTATGTAGTTCTCGGAGGTAATCATGATAAATTTAAGTCTGTAGGGGAGAATAACTGGAAGATGGAAAAATTGCCGGGTATAAAAGAGGAGCCTTATTCTTCCAGTATCATTAATTACCGGTCCCAGATAAGATTTCAGTTGAGGGGGGTTAATAGAGGTGGACAGTATAAAAAGGTGTTAGATGATTGGCCTTCCTTCACAAATAAGCTACTGGAGAATCAGCAGGTGGGAGGTAGACTTAAGCAAAAACTAACAGTAGATCCTACATTTTGGGGTGAAATAACCTCTATCTCTGAACCTAGAGAAAGAATGATCAGCATTTACAATCATGTGAAAAATCGCATGAAGTGGGATGGCGAACATTCTTATTTCTCCTACAGAAAGACAGATAAGGCTTACCTGGAAAATTCTGGTACTAGTGCAGAGATTAATTTTATTCTGATCCAGCTACTGAGAAAAGCCGGAATCAAAGTAGACCCTCTGCTGATTAGTACTCGGGATAGACTGAAACCTATCAAAGATTATCCTCTGGTTTCAGCCTTCAATCATGTGATCGCTTATGCCATAGTAGATGGTCGCTCATTTTTACTGGATGCCACAGATCCCTTAAGACCTTATACCTTACTGGCATATGAAGACCTGCATCATACAGGATGGTTACTGAAAGAGGATAACCCAAGATGGGTAGAGATACCTGGTTCATTTCCAGCTATGAGTAGTGTAAGTGTTATGGGTAGCATTGATGAGGATGGGTTTCAGGCGGAGTTTAGTGGCTTCGCTAAAGGATACTATGCGCTAGCTACTAGAAAAAAGGTTGAAAAGATAGGGAAAGAAGCTTATGCCAAGACCCTCGCAAAAGAAATGGAAGCCAATGATGAGGGAGAAACCTTTCAAATAGAAAACCTATCCGATATAGAGGAATCCATCAAGTGGAAATATCAAGTTGGGGAAAATGAGTATGTAATTGATAATGGAGATCGGATGTATATCAATCCATTATTCGGGTTTGGACTGGAGGAGAATCCATTCCTGGCCGAGGAACGCAACTACCCGGTTGATTTTGGGCATACTTTTCGGGAGAATTACTCATTTACCCTTGTCTTGCCAGAAGGATATGAAGTTGAAAGCCTTCCGGAAAGCCAGCGATATGTACTTCCAAAAAATGTAGGCTCTTTCGAGTATATCGTAGGGGAAGAAGAAGGCAAAATCCAAATGCGTAGTAGCATCAGCATGAGAGAAACCCTGTTCGTCGCAGAAGGCTATTTCTACCTCAGGGAGCTTTACGATAAAATGATAAGCAAACAATCAGAACAATGGGTATTAAGGAAAAAATTATGAGGAAAGAATTGTATAGTGGATCCATTGGCTTTATTCTCATGTTTTAAAAAATGA
>JBCBKZ010000089.1:0-12158 GCA_038520955.1 Bacteroidota bacterium
CAAAACTCTCCATCAAATAGCTTCCCTCTGATCTCCAGATGTCTTGCCTGAGGTTTTTGACTGGAGGGTTTTGTTTCTACCGAAAAGGAAAAGTAAAAGAAGAAATCTCCAAAGAGACCCAAAAGCGAGTAGATGGACTTTTTGAGATTCCAGACCCTCCCAAAATTTCGGGTACTTCCTCTGAGAATGTAATGGACCACCCCATCCTAAAAGAACTTGGAGTAGAAATGGTGAAAGTGGATGGTGGTAGTTTCAGGATGGGTGGATCAATGCATTGGGCTATATCAGTATTTAAAATGTTTGGTAATGAGGGCTCTCTGATTTCGGGTAGACCTGCGCATGAAGTGAAACTGAAAGATTTCTACATAGGGAAATATCCTATAACTCAAAGTCAGTGGGCCAAAGTAATGGGGAGTAATCCTTCATCCTTCAAGGGGGATCTCCTAAGACCTGTGGAGAATGTCTCCTGGGTCGATTGTCAAAATTTCTTGGAGAAGTTAAAAGAGTTGACAAAAATATATTTCCGACTTCCTACTGAATCAGAGTGGGAGTTTGCTGCTAAAGGGGGCAACATGTCAAAAGGATATACTTATGCGGGTAGTAATAAGCTTATGGAGGTAGGATGGTATGGGAAAAATTCTGAAGGGAGTACTCATCCTGTGGGGCGGAAAATACCAAACGAACTAGGCATTTATGATATGTCTGGAAATGTAAGGGAATGGTGCGAAGATGATGGCCATGAGAATTATAAAGGAGCACCTTCAAATGGAAGTGCCTGGGTAGATAAAAATAGAGGGAGTTACCGAGTTTCCCGAGGAGGCTCATGGTATTTTGCCTTTCCTGTTTGCCGATCAGTCCACCGTTCCCAGGAACATAAAGCCAGTCGTCATGATGATGTTGGGTTCCGCTTGGCCCTATCTTCTTGAGCCTCTATTTAGAGAATGATCACTTACACACCTTCCCCTGTCCCATAATACCATACCGGAGGGCTTGTGGGGAAGAGTATAGAGTCATCTGGGATCTCGTTCCATCCTGAAAGAGGCTCCTCTGGATCTGGTGCAGCAGATCGCGGCCGACCCGCAGTCCATACCCTCTATCCCACCGCGATGACGGGTTATATATGGACCGTCTGCTTTTTATGCTGAGGCTCTCGAAGTACAGCTGAGGCACCCCAAAAAGTAAGGGCGGAATATCTTCCGCCCATTTCACCAAGGTGGCTTATCTCAGTTAAACCAGGATCAGATAATGGATAACCGCCTATGAAGAGACTTGGGCGTAAAATGTTACGCCCTTACTACAGGAGAGGTAGCGGGGTTGTTTCCTTGTAAAGGGAAACGGGGCAGTAGCGGAAGGGTTATACACCTCCTTGTAGAGACGAAATGCATTGCGTCTCTACTCCTTAAAAAAGCCCTTCTTAACGATATCGCCTAGCCGAGAAATAAAATAGGATTCCAAGCAAGCGCTTGCACACCTCCCTAATCTCTCTTATTTTAATTCACCGAAACTTTTCACGATATATTAATAAGTAGTTAGCCACACATTTCATGGCCGGGGAGAAAAAAAGAGACATAATTGAAGGTATACCAGCGAAGTTTAAACCCTCTCAAAAGAGAACCAATCATCTTTTGGGTATAGGGATAGATGAATATGTAAATGTCAGTAAGCTGAACAATGCGGTTAGGGATGTGGAAGCCTTTGCTCAGCTCATGGAGAAGGAGTATAGCTTTCAAAAGGATAATATTCATCTCCTGAAAAATGAATATGCCAGCCGAAAGAACATCATCAAAGTCCTGAAAGGAATTACCCAGACACTTACAGAAAGAGATAACCTCATTTTCTATTTTTCCGGGCATGGGAAAAAAGATGTGATCACAGAGGAAGGCTTCTGGATACCTTTTGAAGGAGAAAAAGAGGAGGAAGACAGCTGGCTAGCCAATGAAACAATCATGCGCTATATCCGGTCCATGAAGGCGCATCACATATTCCTGTTAATAGATGCCTGCTTTGCTGGCAGCTTTTTTGTGAAAGCCAGATCAGACGCGAGTAAGTATGATCAGGCTCCCTCCCGTTTTGCTATTACTTCAGGAGCAGAAGAAATAGTCTCAGATGGCCCAGAGGGTCAACACTCTCCTTTCGCTAGCAGTATGCTTAATTTTCTGAAAAGTCATCAGCAATCGGTTGTAGGAGCAGGAGGACTGTTTGAAGAGATTAAGAAACATATTCCTGCCGGACAAAAACCTCAGGCCAGGCACTTGTCTATTAATGGTAAATTGTACGAAGGAGAGTTCTGTTTCTATAGAAAAGAAGATGCTTCTGCCAAAGAAGAACGAGCCTTTAAGCAAGCAGATAAAATAGGTACTGAACAGGCATGGCTGGACTTTATAGAAGCTTGTGAAAGAAAAGAGTATCCCGCAAAGTATTTGGAAGCAGCGGAAGAAAAGCTAAAACTAGCTGGAGAAAAACGCATTTGGGATGGGGTCAAAAGAAACCCTACCCTCTATAACCTGAGGAGCTTCATCCGGTTTAACTCCACCAACCCTTACGTCCCGGAAGCCCAGAAAATGTACAATGAGCTCAGGACTTCCAGAGAGTACGAAGTTCCCGCTCCTGCTAAGCAAGAAAAATCTGAGCCAGTTCCTCCTAAAGTAAATCCCACTCCTCCCAAAGCTGATGAACACCCCTTCCTAAAAAGTATAGGCCAGGAAATGGTCAAATTAGAAGGAGGTAGCTTTATGATGGGAGGGGAAATGTATGGTACGGAGAAGCCCATCCACAAAGTAACCCTCAAGGACTTTTATATAGGGAAATATCCAGTCACGCAGGCCCAGTGGGAGAAGGTCATGGGAGAAAACCCTTCTAGGTTTAAAGGGGATTTACAAAGGCCTGTAGAAAGGGTTTCCTGGGAGGACTGTCAGCAGTTTATTAAGAAACTAAATCAGCAAACGGGCATGAAGTTCCGCCTTCCCTCAGAAGCGGAATGGGAGTACGCCGCCAAAGGGGGGAAGCTATCTAAAGGATTTACCTATGCTGGGAGTAATCGGCTGGATGAGGTAGGCTGGTATAATGAGAATTCAAAGAATATCACTCATCCAACAGGTCAAAAGAAACCGAATGAATTAGGCATATATGATATGTCAGGCAATGTATTGGAATGGTGTGAGGATGATTGGCATGATGATTATAAGAAAGCTCCGGATAATGGTTCGGCCTGGATAGATCAGCCCAGGGGAAAATATCGAGTGGTTCGTGGGAGCTCGTGGCACCACAGTGATTTCCGTTGCCGCGTGGCCATCCGCAGCGACGCTCTACCTTCATACCGTAGCCTCATTATCGGGTTTCGTCTTTCCGGCTACTCGGCCCGCTAGGGCCTTACCCTTTTACTCTCTTTTAGGCATGTGGGGAGGCTCACGCCGCCAGGCGTGACGGAAATTAAATTCCCCTTCCCCCACTATATCATGCCGGAGGGCTTTTGGGGCAGGCTGTAGCGTCATCCGGTATCTCGCTCCTTCCTGAATGGGGCTCCTCTGGAAATGGCGCACCAGATCGCGGCCGACCCACAGTCCATGGCCTACCATCCCATCGTGATGACGGGTGATATAAGGACAGACTACGTCAGCTACCTTATCTAAAAAGTAAGGGCGGAACATCTTCCGCCCATTCCGCTATGACCCCTCCCTCACAATATCATACCGGAGCGCTTGACGGGCGGGCAGCAGCGTCATCCGGTATCTCGTTCCAACCTGAAAGCGGCTTCCCTGACAGTGAGGCACGAGATCGCGGCCGACTCACTGTCCATGCGCTCCGCCCCACTACGATGACAGTTCAGGAAAGGCATCCCGTCGGTCCAGATCATGATCTGGACCTAACGCCTTGCCGGGTTGTTTCCTTGCAAAGGGAAACGGGGCGGTAGCGGAAGGGTTATATACCTCCTTGTAGAGACGCGATGCATCGTGTCTCTACGGAAACATACAATTCCCTCACCGCACATACACTCGCCTTACCCGCGGACTGATCCTTACCAATATCTCATAGGGAATGGTATCTGCTGCTTTGGCTAGGTCCACGACAGAAACCTGCTGTTCTCCCTGCTTACCTATGAGCACGACTTCATCTCCTGCCTTGGCGGAGGGGATGTCTGTTACGTCCAGCATGAGCATATCCATACAGATTCTCCCAAAGGTGGGAGCTGGTTGGCCATTTATTAGGAAGGAGATCTTGCCGTTGCCCAGGCTTCGGGGGATACCATCTGCATAGCCGAGGGGGATGGTGGCTATGCGAGAATCACGGGTGGTGGTTTGGGCGCGGCCGTAGCCTATGGAGGTGCCATTTGGGTGCTCCTGTATTTGGGAAATTTGGGTAATGAGACTGCCTATCTCTGTGAGCTCGGATTGGATAGAGTCAGTGGGTGAGATGCCGTACAGGCCTATGCCCATTCTCACCATTTCAAAGCTGTATTCCGGAAAGCGGAGAATGCCGGCCGTATTCAGCACATGGCGGAATGCCTGAAGGCCCAGGTTCTCTTGTAGGTAGGCATACATCTGTTGGAAGCGCTTCACTTGCTTGTGTGAGAAGTCGTCTGCCTCTGCTTCATCAGCTGCTGCCAGATGTGTCATGACGGAAATGACTTCCAGATCTGGATGGAGTGAGATTAGTGGGACCAGTCGGTTTAATTCTGCCTTTTTGAGTCCCAGACGGCCCATGCCCGTTTCCAACTTTAGGTGGATACGGTATCGGGACCGGGCAGAGAGGCGTGCTTTCTGCAGGTATTTCTCCAGAAAATCCAGGCTGTATACCTGAGGTTCTATGTCATAAGCTAGTAGTTCTGGGATGCTATCCAGGTTCGCATTCATGACCATGATGGGCATGCGTATACCCTTTTGGCGTAAGCTGATGGCTTCAGAAGTATAGGCTACCGTCAAGTAGGTTGCGCCTTCCTGTTCCAGGGCTGAGGCTATTTCCCATGAACCGCTTCCGTAGGCGTAGGCCTTGACCATGCACATACTTTTGGTTCCTTCCGGTAAGAGGGATTTCAGGTAGCGGTAGTTATTTGAGAGGGCTTCCAGATTAATGACAAAAGCAGAGGAGTTCAGCTTCTGGTTCAGCAACGGAAGAATATTCTCCAGCCGAAAAGGTCTGGCGCCTTTTAGGAGGACTACCGTATCCCGGAAGCCTTCATAAGAGGCAGCCTTCATAAAGGCTTTCGTATCCAGGTAGGCATTCTCCTTTCTTAGATTATGGAAAACAGGCCCTATGGTATACACCTGCTCTGCCCCTAATAAATCTTCGGCTTCCTTAAGGATATCCTGATGTTTCTGGACCTGCTGATCTCCCAGGTGCATGATGTCTGAGAGGATGAGGATGTGCTTAGGGTGGGAGCTATTTCTCACCAGCACCTGCAAAGCATTTCTGATAGATTCCAGGTCAGAGTTATAGGCATCATTGATGATGGTGATCTCAGGATTATCTGTGATCATCTCTGTCCGCATTTCTACCGGAGATAGAAGGGATACCCTTTCCTGAATATCTTCCCATTCCATGCCCAGCTTTCGGGCGGCCAGCATGCTAAGGGTTGTGTTTTCTATGAAAGCCTCATCTCTTTGTAGCAAGGTGATTTCCAGGGTTTGGCAGTCTTCCAGAATCTGGAGCATAGCCCCATTTCCATAAGACTCGCTGGAAGTGATCTGCAGATCCGCTTCGGGTGATCTTCCTATGGAAGTTACCGCCAAGTTCTTTGCTTGTATGGATTGGAATACCTCTTCCTGATCAGCGTGCATCCATAGGTGCCTGACGCCCTGGAAGAGTTTGGCTTTTTCAGTCAGCTTCTCTTCGAAGGAAGTGAAGCCATCCGCATGCGCATCCCCCATATGGGTGAGTATGCCATGTGTTGGGAAAATGAGCTCATGCAGAATGTCCATCTCATCCGGCTGAGAAATGCCTGCTTCTATGATGGCGATGTCCGCCATAGGATGTAGTTGGAGGAGAGAGGCAGGAACCCCTATCTGGCTGTTGTAGCTCATGGGACTTTTGACCACCTGGAACTGAGCTTCCAGTAGGGTAGTCAGCCATTCTTTCACGATGGTCTTCCCATTACTGCCTGTGATGGCGACGACGGGATAGTCGAACCGCCTTCTATGGTTTCTTGCCCATAGCTGGAAAGTTTCCAGGGTATTCTCACAAAGGGCATAGTTGACGTCTTTGTAGGGGAGCTTCTGAGAGGTGAGGAAGTTTCTTACACCTTTCTCATATGCCTGGGAAATGTAGTCATGCCCATCTCTGTTATCTGTGCTGAGGGCTACGAACAGGGTCTCTTTTCCGTGAGAAATGCTGCGGCTATCCCAAGCCAGATACTTCACAGGGGCTGGATCAAACTCTCCCTGGAAGAGGTCTTGAGCCAAAGAATATTGGGCGATCTCCTGAATGGTATAAGGTATTCCAAGCATGAAAATGTCTCTTTCTAGAAGCAGATTCCAGGAAAACATTGAGCCTAATGCCGATGTTACTAATCTATTAACTTATATTCGGCCTCGAAAAAAATCCTGACCACACACCCATGAAGATAGGCGTATTGAGTTCAGATGATAGGCGAGTGGCTATCATTCCTGAAACTATCAAAAAATTCCACAAACTCGGTCATGAGATTCTGGTTGAGAAGGGAGCAGGCGAAAAAGCCTTCTGTTCTGACGGACAATATGAGGAGGCGGGAGCCAGCCTTCATAGCCGTGAGGAAATCCTGGACCAGGCAGCAATACTTGTGAGCGTAGCTCCTCCTGATGCCAAGGAGTTGAGCAAACTTTCTGAGGGCACCTATGTGCTTTCCCTCTTTAATCCCAGAATGAATAAGGAGATAGGCAATGAGATTGGGGAGCTTTCCATGAAGGCCTTCAGCCTGGACATGATTCCCAGGACCACCATTGCCCAGTCCATGGATGTGCTTTCTTCCATGGCTTCTCTGGCAGGCTATAAAGCCATTCTGATTGCAGCTAATCATTTGCCGGGATACTTCCCCATGCTGATGACAGCGGCGGGAACCATTCCTCCAGCCAAGGTGCTTGTACTAGGTGCAGGCGTAGCAGGTCTTCAAGCCATCGCTACTGCCAAGCGACTGGGTGCTACAGTAGAAGCCTTTGATGTGAGAGCTGCTGCCAAGCAGGAAGTAGAGAGTTTGGGGGCCAAGTTCGTGGAAGTAGAAGGAGCAGCAGATGATAAAGATGCGGGCGGGTATGCTGTACAGCAGACGGAAGAGTTTCAGCGCAAACAAAAGGAATTGATCCATCAGCATGCTTCTAAGGCGGATGTCATCATTACCACTGCTAATATTCCTGGTAGAAAGGCACCTTTGCTGATAGAAGAAAGGACAGTCAAAGCCATGAAGGCTGGATCCGTGATTGTGGACCTCGCAGCCATTACGGGAGGGAACTGTGCCTTAACGCAGAATGATAAGACGGTATATGAAAACGGAGTCGCAATTATAGGAAACTCCAACCTACCTGCTGAAATGCCCTTGCACGCCAGCAAATTATTCTCAAACAATGTATTCAACTTCGTTCAGTATGTCTGGTCTGAGGATCAGGAAGTACCGGACTGGGAGAATGAAATCGTTTCAAATACGCTAATCAAAGCCTCATGATAGATACTATACTCGCATTTTTCGGGGAGAACCTGACCATGATCTATGTGCTCATCCTGGCTACTTTTCTGGGATATGAGCTGATCTCTAATGTTCCTACCGTTCTCCATACGCCTCTCATGTCAGGGGCTAATGCCATTTCCGGCGTAGTGATCATTGGGGCCATTTTGCTGATCCGTACTTCTGCAGCTGATGATTACCTGGCCTTGGGACTTGGCTTCCTGGGCATCATCCTGGGAATGATCAATGTAGTAGGTGGTCATGCAGTTACTGACCGTATGCTGGAAATGTTTAAGAAGAAAAAATAACAGAATCACTCGCTAAGAACCCAAAATATGTTTATCAACCAACTCGTCAATCTGGGCTACCTGGTAGGAGTGATCCTCTTTGTGTTAGGACTCAGAAGACTTTCTAGCCCCTCTACTGCCAGAAGCGGAAACCTTCAAGCTGCGGCAGGGATGGGAATCGCCATAGTGGCTACACTTATTTTACCGCTGGAGAATCCCGAGGGAAATCCAGTCATGAGTTATGGCCTGATTGCAGTGGCGCTAGCCATAGGGACCGTCATCGGACTAGTGGCCGCCAAACGTGTAGCCATGACCGACATGCCCCAGATGGTCTCTGTCTTCAACGGACTTGGAGGGGCCTGTGCAGTAGCTATTTCTTTGATAGAAATGCTAAGGTATCAGACAGTGCCCGCAGCCGAAATCAATCAGGGCATATTCTTTACAACCCTCCTTGCCATGTTTGTTGGGGGCGTTGCCTTTACTGGATCTTTGATCGCTTACGGAAAGCTTCAGGGACTCATCAATGATAGAAAGGTGAGAATTCCTCAACCTACCCTAATCAACCTGACGTTGTTAGCAGGCTTGGTAGTGGGGATCATTTATATGACCATTTTCCCGAAGGCATCTTTTGCCATAGTAAGTGCTATTCTGGTAGTCTCTCTGATTTACGGGATCACCTTCGTAATTCCGATTGGGGGAGCAGATATGCCGGTGGTAATTTCTCTCTTGAATGCCTTTACCGGAGTGGCAGCCGCCTTAGCCGGACTGGTCTATGATAATCAGGTCATGCTGGTAGGAGGTATTTTGGTAGGCTCTTCAGGAACCATCCTGACCATACTTATGTGTGAAGCCATGAACAGATCTCTCATCAATGTGATTGTGGGAGGTTTCGGAAGTACAGGAGGGGCCGCTGCCCAAAGTGGAGATCAGGTAGCCAAAACCATCAACCTGACGGACGCTGCTATCCTCTTAAGATATTCCAGCAATGTGATTGTGGTTCCTGGTTATGGAATGGCGGTAGCACAGGCACAGAAAATCATTCATGAACTGGAGACCCTTCTAGAAGATAATGGCGTGAATGTTTCTTATGCTATCCATCCGGTAGCAGGGAGAATGCCTGGACATATGAACGTACTCCTGGCTGAGGCAGATGTGCCTTACCCAAAACTGCTGGATCTGGATGACGCCAATAACCAACTTTCCAATACGGATGTGGTCATCGTAGTTGGTGCGAATGATGTAGTGAATCCATCAGCTAAGGATGATCCGGGAAGCCCTATTTATGGGATGCCTATTCTGGATGTTCTCCAGGCTAAGAATACCATCGTACTGAAGAGAAGTATGAGTCCGGGATATGCAGGGATTCAGAATCCTTTATTCTTCCATGAGAAGAATAGAATGCTTTTCGGGGACGCGAAGGATAGTCTTCAGAAGCTGGTGAGTGAGGTGAAGGAGATCGCGTAGACCAGTTCTTCGAACAGGGTTTTTTGCTAGATCTCGTTTGACCTCGCTAGCAATCCGCTGCAAGCCCACCGGGATGACGGGAAATTTTAGGGGATCATCAATGTGGATCATTTCCACAGAGAATATATAAATATCCCCCACCTGAGGTGGGGGTTTTGCTTTTATCAATGCTTCTTAAAGAAGCAGATCAAATTTTCATATGGGAGACATTTGACCCTAACCTGACTTCCTAAGTCAGTTGAGAAAGCGAAAACAGACTCTTCTCAAGATGGCATAGCCTACAAACATTACCACTGTCAAAGACAGTGGTTTTTCAATGGAATAAAAAAGGGGAAGCCAGATGGCTTCCCCTTTTGCAATTGATGTAATTTGATTACTGTCTAAATATCTTCTGTACCTGACGGCTTCCTCCCTTCTCCAGAACCAGTAGGTAAATGCCAGGACTTAGGGTTGAAAGATCCAGGGTAGTGCTTTCGCTAACGGTTCTGCTCATGATTTCCTGGCCTTGTAAGTTCATCAAGCTGAGAGAACCACTCTGCTGTAGATCTGTCAACATGGAAATGGTCAGGTTCCCATCTGTAGGATTAGGATACACATTCCACTGAGATACATCTACTGGGCTTAGCATATCCAGGCCTGGTAGACTTTGAACAGCCACGCTGGTGGTAACGTAAGGCGACATATTCTCAGCTGACATCGGAAGCTCTAGTGTTCCGCTTGGGAGCTGCCATCCTACTGACAAGTGATCAGATCCAAGGCCTTCTTTCATCATAGCCTCTATGTAGTATCTCTTCCCTTGCTCCAGGTAAACGGGGGCAGACTGCTGCTCCTCATATTTGTCCCACTCTTCAAACTTGGTGAAGTTACTGACGAAAGCAATTACCTGCTTGTTGTCAGGACTCTCGTCTGTACTCAGACTCAACTGGCCGTTGTCATTACTGGCAATCCAGAAGGTGTATTCTCCAGTTTCAGGAGGACAAAGGTATCCGCTAATTCTGGACCCATAGGCATCTCCTATATTTTCGCCAGAGGCAAATGTGGTGATTTCTTTAACCTCGTCTGCGGCTTCCTCTAATGGGATAGACGCCAGATCTGTGGTAGTGCTTAGGTCATACCAGAATTCCTGGCTGAGTGTGCCTACATTACAGGGTAAGATAGGATCACCAATACCATCAGCCAGCTCTTGAATCTTCTGGGTTCCTATTCTATAGTTGAAAAGTCTCATTTCATCTATATAGAATCCTTCGTGATTGCCACTAGGACTGAAGTATAAGCTGTTCTGCCCTTGGTCTATTTGTAAGCCCCAGTCTTCTGGAGAATCTGCATTATCCCCATCCTCATAGAAATCCAGGGAATTACTAACAGACCTTACCACAATATGTCTCCACACTTCCGTAACTCCACCGTCATTGGAAGAGTAAGTACTTCCGCTAGAGGTGTTGGTCTGTTGGTTACTCGGGTTAATAGAAGGTAAGGTAGTGGTAGAGCTCCCATTTCTTCCTCTGGCATCTTTAGGAATAACCTTTAACCAGAAGGAAATACTGTAATCCTGAGCAGCATTTTTAAAAGGAGCTTCGGTAGATCCCGCAATGGTGAATGAGGCGTCTTCTCCTTCTACTTTGAAAGCTTTGTCTAATCTCCCTTCAGTACTTCTTTTTATTCTACCAGTAAAGGAAACCTTGTCCTCATATGAACCGGCGAGATCTGACTGATCTCCTCCATCAAAAGGCCAGTAGGCAATGAGGTCTCCGCTGCCTCCGGGATCTATTACTCCTCCGTTATTCTCCTCAAGTCCTTCTATCCAGGCTCCCAGCATATCCACAAAGTCTTCATCTACCAGCTTTCTCCCTAAGGGAGGCATAAGGTTATCATCTATAGCATTAGTCCTAACCCACATCTGGGAAGAGTCTGGATGACCGGCCATGATCACTACTGATCCTTCTGGTGAAGAGTTAGACTTGGTTTCTAGGTCCACCAGAGATTCCAGTGGTCTGTTAAATCTGAGATCCAGACCAGCAAATTGACCGTTAGGTCTATGGCAATAAGAACAGTTTACATTCAGGTACATGCTCAGCCTGTCTGCCGTATCTATAGAGGCATCAGTCAATGGATGCCATTTGTTCATATTTTCTATCTGCGCTTCATTTAATGGATTTGAGAATGCGCCCAGGAAGTTTAGGGCTCTTAGCTGGTTATCTTCTAATCCTGAAGAAGGATAGAGAATATCCTTGTTTAGCTGAGGCGTGTTAAATCCTAACACATATCCTGCAGCAGGACTATGACAGCTTAGGCAGGCGCCTCTGGATGGATAATTCCATCTTTGGGTGTAAGAGGTTCCGTCTTCATCTATGATGCTGAAATCCTGATTTTGGCCTTCTGTCAGTAGAACGGCGTCTGTCTGTGCCGCATTCCATTTGTACGTAAATCCCTTGACCGTTTGGTCTGGACCGACCACCATAAATCTGGTTTCCAGCTTGATGGTTTTGTTAGGGGTACGTTCATCCATGGCCAGATCAAAATGTTTGATGAAGATGGTTCCTTCCGGGAATACCCAGTTATCATCTCCTCCATTCACTATTTTTTCTTCTGCCGTATTTAAAGAACCATTATTAGGAATGGCTATCCATCTACTTTTTTGCGCTCTGTCAGACCAGAAGCTGATGTTTACGCCGTAAGGGATGAAACCTGCCTTAGGAATCATGGTCTCAAAGTTAGGGAAGATGCCAGTGGATGAAAGTGTCTGAGGAGGTGTGATACTCCAGTCTTCCTCTTTCTTCAAC
>JBCBKZ010000008.1:0-16715 GCA_038520955.1 Bacteroidota bacterium
GCTCCTGAAGGTCAAAAATATAGGAATTTCCTTATCCGTTTTATGGCTTATGTATTGATATTCAGTGTTTTGTGTCAGTTTTGGTCCTCGTTTTGTGGAATTGGCCCATAGAGTTTAGAATCCTTACCCCTCGAATTTTTCACATAACGCGTCTTGCCATAATAATATTTTTTCGATTTTCGGACTATCGTGTTTTTTGAAAATAATGTTGATAAACCTGTGGAGAACTAATTAGGGCATTTTAGAACCAATCTGGAACCTACTATGTATTTTGTACATATACTTTTGGGGTTACCCTACATTATTCAGATTAGCTATGGAGATAAAACAAATTACTAAAAGAGATTTTAGTACAGAATCATTCCAGCTGCGTAAAATTACGGAGGCTGTGATGAAAGCAATGCAGGCAGTAGATCAAGGTGAAATAGCTGATGCCCAACTCATCGCCAATGATGTCTATGCGGAACTACTCGATCGCAAAGGACAAGACGAAGCCTACACACCTACTGTAGAAGAAGTACAGGACATTGTCGAACAAGCACTCATGAGGAGTGAGTACAGCGATGTAGCCAAAGCATATATCATTTATCGTAATAAGCGCGCACAACAAAGAGAGTCTAACATCTTCGAAAAGCGGATTAACCTCAAGCCTTTCGAATATCCTCAGTTGTATGAGTACGTGTCTGCCATCAGGCACTCTTACTGGATTCACACTGAATTTAACTTTACCAGTGATATCCAGGATTTTAAGTCCAGACTTACAGAAGTAGAGCGCTCTGCGATTAAGAATACCATGCTGGCCATTTCTCAGATAGAGGTAGCTGTTAAAACCTTCTGGGGAGATATTTACCAGAGGATGCCTAAGCCTGAGATAGGTGCCGTAGGATCCACATTTGCAGAAAGTGAAGTGCGTCATCATGATGCTTATTCTCACCTTCTGGAAATCCTGGGTCTTAATAAGGAGTTTGAAACGCTGAAGAAGAAGCCCGTCATCATGAAGCGGGTTCAGTATTTAGAGAATGCCCTGAGAAATTCTAAAAGTGATGTAGACAAAGAGTATTCAGAGTCTATTCTACTATTCTCCTTATTTATAGAGCACGTTTCTCTATTCTCTCAGTTCCTCATCATCATGGCCTTCAATAAGCATAAAAACATGTTGAAGGGAATTTCTAACGTAGTAGAAGCTACTTCTAAAGAGGAACAGATCCATGGAGATTTTGGGATTGATATCATCAATATCATTAAGAAGGAAAATCCTGAGTGGTTTGACAAGGAGTATCACGCTACCATTCAGAAAATGTGTCAGGATGCCTACATCGCCGAGATGCAGTTAGTAGACTGGATTTTTGAAGACGGAGAACTGGACTTCCTGCCTAAGGTGGTAATAGATGAGTTCTTGAAAAACCGATTTAACAACTCTCTTGAGAGCATCGGTATAGGAAAGGTGTTTGACGTAGATGATGATCTACTGGCAGTAACAGAGTGGTTTGATGATGAGATCATCGGAACCAAACATGGAGACTTTTTCGTGAAAAGGTCTATCAACTACAGCAAGAGAGTACAGAGTATAACCAGTGATGACCTATTTTAACCATGGATAACTTTAACCTTGACCAACCCATCACACAGGAAGTGAGCGCACAGGAGCTTGCTTCTGTACAGCCTATTAAAAAAGCTGCTAGCACTACCGAAACGTCTACAGGCGATTTTGCCTGGCTAAATGAGCATAGCCGTAAATTCCTTGCATCCGGCTATCTAACAGAAGGGGCCACACCCGAACAACGCATCCGAGAAATAGCTGACAGAGCAGAAAAGATCCTGAATCTGCCCGGCTACAGTGATAAGTTTTACAACTACATGTCTCAGGGATTCTTCTCTTTGGCATCTCCTGTATGGTCTAACTTTGGGAAAAGAAGAGGGCTACCTATCAGCTGCTTTGGTTCTCATATAGATGATGACATGGGGAACATTCTGTACACTCAGTCTGAGGTAGGAATGATGTCCAAACTGGGAGGAGGTACTTCTGGTTACTTTGGGAAAATTCGCCATAGAGGAGCCCCAGTTAAAAATAATGGAGAAGCTTCAGGAGCTGTACACATCATGCAGCTGTTTGAGTCCATGGTAGACGTAGTGAGCCAGGGTTCTGTAAGAAGGGGACGTTTCTCTCCTTATCTGCCTATAGAGCATCCAGACATCAAGGAGTTCCTTGAAATAGGAACAGAAGGGAATCCCATCCAGCAGCTAACACATGGTGTTACTGTAACCAATAAATGGATGGAGGAGATGATAGCTGGAGACGTAGATAAGCGTACCATCTGGGCACGTGTACTACAGTGTAGAGGAGAAATGGGATATCCTTACATCTTCTTCACTGACAATGCCAATGATGGGACAGTGGATGTCTACAAAGACAAAAACCAACCTATCTACGCAAGTAACCTCTGTACCGAAATCATGCTGCCTTCAAATGACGACTGGTCATTTGTGTGTGTACTCTCCAGCGTAAACCTTCTTCACTATGATAAGTGGAAGAATACAGATGCTGTAGAGACCATGGTGTACTTCCTCGATGCCGTAATCACTGAATTCATAGAAAAGCTGGAAGTATATAGAGACTCTCCTAATAGAGATGATCGTCAGACCTTCATGTTCATGGAGCGCGCATATAATTTCGCTAAGGCTAACCGTGCCTTAGGGTTAGGAGCTTTGGGATGGCATTCCCTGCTACAGTCAAAGAGACTGGCCTTCAACAGTGAAGAAGC
This sequence comes from Bacteroidota bacterium, assembly GCA_038520955.1. GTDB lineage: Bacteria > Bacteroidota > Bacteroidia > J057 > J057 > JBCBKZ01. The sequence continues at coordinate 2,763 of JBCBKZ010000008.1, forward strand.
CTATAGCCTGAACAATGAAATCTTTAAAACCATTAAAGAGCATTCTTATAAAGCTTCTGCAGAATTAGCTGAGCGTTACGGGGAGCCTGAGATGCTGAAAGGGTACGGTAGACGTAATGCTACGCTGAATGCTGTAGCACCTACTACTTCTTCTGCCTTTATTCTGGGACAGGTTTCTCAAGGAATTGAGCCGGTATGGTCTAACATCTATGTGAAAGACATAGCCAAGATCAAGGTAACCATCAAGAATCCATTCCTGCTGGAGCTACTGGAAGAGAAAGGCCAAAATACGGCTGAAGTATGGAAGAGTATCCGTAACAGAGATGGATCTGTGCAGCACCTGGAATTCCTGACAGAAGAAGAGAAAGCTGTGTTTATGACCTATTCAGAGCTCGATCAGTTGGATGTCATTTATCAAGCTGCTAACAGGCAGAACCATATAGACCAGGGGCAGTCAGTGAACATCATCGTTCACCCGGATATGCCTACTAAAGATGTCAATAAAATACACGTAACTGCCTGGAAGATGGGCTTGAAGTCTCTCTACTATCAGCATAGTATGAATGCCGCCCAGAAATTCAAGCAGAAGAAAGAATGCGTAAGCTGTGAAGCATAATAAAGCACGCTTGCTTAACTCCAGCGTTCAATAAGTATCGGATTTTATTATCCTCATTGTAAAGGGCTGCCTGATCAGGCAGCCCTTCATTTTTTATCAGAGAATAGAATGCTCTTTATATCGCCTGATGATTAAATGGCTGGATGACCATTTCTGACACTACCCCGGAACTAGGCTGTTGGCAGAGGAACCAAATGCTTCTGGCGGCTTCCTTAGCCACAATAAACTTCTCACGCTGTACACGCAGATCTATGGTGTCCCAAAAGGGCGTATCTACACCACCCAGGTACAGGTTAGTGATGCGTACTTGGGTGCGCTTAAGTTCTTCTCTCAGCGACTTCAGCATACCGTTGAGTCCATACTTGGAGGCGGCATAAGCTGCTGCCCCAGACATGGGCGTTCTTCCCAGTACGCCGGGTATGTTGATGATCAGGCCTTTCTTAGCAGCCTTCATGGGCGGGAGTACCTGCTTAAAGAGCGCGAAGGGTCCTACCAAATTAGCTTGTAGGGTACGTTGAAATTCTTCCACACTAAGCTGATCGACAGGCTTGATGATGCCAATACCTGCAGCATTGATGACTACATCCAACTGAGGAACGATGGCGTGTATCGCGCTGGCCATGGCCTCAATTTGAGCCGGATTTTCAAAATCTACCACAAAACGTTGATTGGCAGGTACGTCTAGCTCATCAGCTACTTCATCCAGTTTAGCTTGATCTCTGCCAGAAAGGTATAATTCTGCTCCTGACTGCTTGAGTAATTTTGCTGCTTCTGATCCTATGCCTCCTGTGGCCCCTGTGATCAGGATATGTTTATTCTTGATGCTTTCCATATGCACCAATAAACTATGTCAGGCAGGGGTTGTTTCGTTTGATGTAGGATTCTCTTTAACCAGGGAAAGTTGGATGCCATTTATGGTATTTTGCCAGACTATATAGAACATTGGACCCAGGGCCACCAGAGGAGAAATGAAGGTTAGAGACAGCCAGATGGAGAACATGGTATTCTTTCTCCCAAGAGACATGGAAGCAGCTTTTCGGCTAGAGGGATCTTTCTCCAGAAAGTATCCTAAGCCAAAGGAGGTCAAACACACCAGTAAACTTCCTACGCCTATATAAGCTATGATGGCCAGATCAGCCTCTGTTTCATATCTCACAAAATAGCTAGCCTTAGAAATGGCGATGTACACATTGCCTACAAACATCCAGTAAGTAACAGCCTTATACTTCACCAGAAAGCTTGCAGTAGCAGGACTTACCTTTCTAATGGACTGGGCCAGCAACATAGGGAGGCCTACCGTAATAAGTACCGGTACCAATACCTGTATGACAGAAATGCCTCCATCCAGATTTCCCAGAGTAGGTAACACCAGCGGAATGAGGATGCTAAGGACTAAGCTGGTCAGCAAGACCGAGAAGGTGACATAGGCTACATCAGCTTTTAGAAAAGAAGTAATAACTGGTGCGGCAGCGGCCGTAGGAGCCATAGCTATTAACAGTACAGCTAGAGAGACAGTAGTATTAGTTAGCCAACTACCCAGGCCAAAGGCCGAGAGACTAATTCCCATAATGGCCAGTATGATCCAAAGATGACTTATCCTGAACATGGATCTCTCTACCTTCATTTCCATAAAGGCAAAAAACAGCATGATCATCACAGAATAACGGACCAGGAAGGTATAAGGGTGTCCATAAGGAAAGAGAATCCCCAGAATGATGACAAGCGCTAATGCGAAGGTTTTCATATATGCCCTTAGAAATTAGGGCGTAAGTAAGTGAATTCTCCTACTGAATAAAAAATGGGCATACGGATAAACCGTATGCCCATATTAAGGTGAATCTATCAACCCGGTTAGGGTAACAATACAGAATTTACAACGTGAATGACTCCGTTGGTTCCCTGAACGTCAGTCAGAACGATGTCTACAGACTGTCCGCCAGTAGTTTCCAACTTAGCACCACTGCTCAAGTCAGTAGTAAGGGTTCCACCCAGAGTGGTGATAGACTGATCATCAGTTAGCTGGTCAGCTTGTACGTTAGCTCCGCTTACTACGTGGTAGTTAAGTACAGCAGCTAGTGTTTCAACTGGAATGTCAGCTAGAGTAGACCACTCATTGTTTGAATCCAACAGCGCCTGGAAAGCAGCATTGGTAGGAGCAAACACTGTGAAAGGTCCATCACCAGAAAGTACGCTTACGTAATCAGTAGTAAGATCTGCTCTGGTCAGAGCGGCAACAAGGCTGCTAAACTCAGGATTATTCAGGGCAAAGTTTACCACATTTGGAGGAAGCATCACCTCATTGATGATATGCACTACTCCATTAGTTGCTCCTACATCAGTAAGAGAAGGGGCAGCACTACCATTGAAGGTTACTCCACCTGTAACAGCTACTTGAAGAGAAATAGGCTCGCTGTTAGGTCCTGTACTTAATGTATTTACATAAGTATCAGAAAGGTCAGCAGCTCTGATATCTCCCTCAGTAACGTGGAATAACAGAACGCTTGTCAGGGTAGCGTTATCTATGTCGCTTAAAGAGTTCCATGCAGGATTTGAGTCCAATAATGCCTGGAATGCGGCATTGGTAGGAGCAAAAACGGTGAAAGGTCCAGTTCCTTCTAAAGCAGATACCAAGTTAGTTTGCTGAAGAGCCGCTACTAATGTACTTAGATCTGGTGTGCCTAGAGCAGTTTCAACAATGTTCAGTTCCTGAACTGTTGGCTCATCATCATCGTCATCACAGCTAGTGAAAACGAAGAGAGTAGAAAGAAGAAGACTTAAAACGAAAAATGTGAGCTTTTTCATTACACTATATTGATTTGGTTTTAAAAACGAAAACAAAATAGTGTTATCTAATTGCTGATAGTTCTAACATATATCTTAAACAAAACCCTACAGAATTGTTTGCTCATTTTTCAATAATATATGATTTTTCATATCTAAAAACCTTCATTTATTGATGTAAATGCTTGATTTTGAGCTTAGTGAGTAGAGTGGGATATTTTTAGGGCCGGAAATATTTTGTTAAAAATTTTTGAGAAAAATTTAGACAAAATGAGATTTTGTGATCCTGCCAACTTCTATAGTACCTATTTGCCTTGGTAGGGTATGGAGTATATCTATTCTCCCCCAATCATTTTGAAATAGTCCCACTCCTGCGTATCATTGAACTAGGCTAAATTACCGCTGAATTCATGTTGACGACTGAATCACTTCCTTCAGATCTTGCCTTTACTTATGACCGAAAGAATCTGTCAGATGACGAGCTATTAGGATTGTATAAAGCTATGCTCTTCCCAAGATTGGTGGAAGAGAAAATGCTGGTGCTGCTTAGACAGGGGAAAATCAGTAAGTGGTTCTCAGGCATCGGGCAGGAAGCCATTTCAGTAGGAATTACCAAGGTCCTGGATTCTCAGGATTATCTTCTTCCCTTACATAGAAATTTAGGCGTCTTTACCAGCAGGGATGTTTCTCTTAAGCAACTGGTTTCTCAGTGGCTTGGGAAACCCTCCGGCTTTACTAAGGGTCGTGACAGATCTTTCCATTTTGGCCTTCCTGAAAAGAGAATCATAGGAATGATCTCCCACCTGGGGGCGATGCTTCCAGTGGCTAATGGCTTAGCCATGGCCTCAAATAACAAAGAGGAAGACTTCGTAGCTGCTGTCTTTTCTGGAGATGGAGGGACGAGTGAAGGAGACTTCCATGAGGCACTCAACGTAGCCTCAGTATGGGACTTACCCGTCTTATTCGTGGTGGAGAATAATGGATATGGACTATCTACACCTACTTCTGAACAATACAATTGCAAGAGGTTAGCTGACAGAGCCATTGGCTATGGGATCCCTGGATATACCATAGACGGGAATAACATACTGGAGGTCTATCATACCGTAGGTGAGATCGTAAAAACCATCCGCCAGACCAAGAAACCGGTCCTATTGGAGTGTAAAACCTTCCGTATGCGGGGACATGAAGAGGCTTCCGGTACTAAGTATGTTCCCAAGGAGCTTTTTGAGGATTGGGGAGTAAAGGATCCTATCAGAAATTTTGAAGCATACCTGAGAAAGGAAGGAGTTCTTTCTGAAACACTGAAGAACGAAGTTTACGAGCAATACAAAGACGAAATAAATCTGGCTGTAGCGGCTGCTTTCCATGCAGAGGAAGTAAGCCCAGTGAAGCAGGAAGAATTAGCTGATGTATACCAGAGATATGAGGCGGTTCTAAAGGTGCCTAACCTTATGCTTTCAGCAGAGAAGAGATTTGTGGATGCCATCAGTGATGGCTTAAGGGAGTCTATGTACCATTATCCTAAACTGGTGATTATGGGTCAGGATGTGGCTGAATATGGAGGAGTGTTTAAGATCACAGAGGGGATGCTGGAAGAGTTTGGTCCGCAAAGAATCAAAAATACCCCAATTTGCGAATCAGCTATTGCCGGAATGGGCTTGGGGCTCAGTTTGGAAGGAATACCTTCCGTGGTAGAAATGCAGTTTGCCGACTTCGTGTCCTGTGCCTTTAATCAAATCGTAAATAACCTTGCCAAGAATCACTACAGATGGGGACATGCGCCTAATGTGGTCATACGCATGCCCGCAGGTGGGGGAGTAGGAGCCGGTCCTTTCCATTCTCAAACCAATGAATCCTGGTTTACCCATGTTCCGGGCCTGAAAGTAGTCTACCCTGCTTTCCCGGAAGATGCCAAAGGATTACTGTGTACGGCTATCCAGGATCCCAACCCGGTCGTTTTCTTCGAGCATAAAGGTTTATACCGTAGCATAAAGGGACAGGTACCAGAAGGCTATTACCACACACCCATAGGGAAAGACAGTCATGTTTGAGAAGGTGATGAGGTCAGTATCATTACTTATGGTATGGGCGTTCACTGGGCCTTAAAAGCTTCAGAAGAATTTGAAGCGGGTGGCATAGACATTATAGACTTGAGAACCCTTCTTCCCTGGGATAAGGAAACCGTATTTGAATCCGTAAAGCGTACGGGAAAGTGTATCGTTTTATATGAAGCTTCTCAGACCTCTGCTTTTGGAGCAGAAATAGCGGCTACCATTATGGAGGAATGCTTTGAGTTATTAGATGCACCTGTCAGAAGACTAGGGTCTATGGATACTCCTGTCCCCTTCCATCCAAAACTGGAAAAACAGTTTCTTGCCAATTCAAACTTAGTAGCTGTTCTGAATGATCTTATAGCATATTAAATATCTCCTCCTGGGGATTGAATTATATAGAGAATTCTATATTTGGTGGCAAATCGAATTGCAAACTTATTCACAATCGTTCGGTTTGAATTGAATATTGTCAATATTTTATATGAAATTATGACAATCTTTTAATGACTGCGGGCGATGGCTAACAGATTAGCTGTGAGTTAAATTAATTTTAACGAATCCCTGATTTTCTCTCCCATTTTTAGTATTTTCGTAAAAAAGCAGGGGAATTTTGACATATTTTTAAAGATATAGAAGTGCTATAAAAATTCTTCAATCTAAATTATTCACATCCAACAGCACAAACCTGTGCCAATTGTGATAAGATTGTCAGCTTCTGTTTACATATTCATTCTTACACTTTAACGTTGCCCTAAATGAACGAGCCTTCCCAACAACGCTCACTTTATGTGCCCTCTCTGGAACATGATGCGTGTGGAATAGGATTTGTCGCCCACCTAAAAGGAGAAAAATCTCATAGAAATATATCTGATGCCATTCAGATGCTGGTAAACATGGAGCACAGGGGGGCCTGTGGTTGTGATGAAAATACAGGAGATGGTGCAGGTATTCTTATCCAGACGCCTGATGCGTTTTTCCAGGAAGTTTGTCCCGGAGAAGGGATTAACCTTCCTGAATATGGGAAGTACGGGGTAGGGATGATGTTCTTCCCCAAAAACAAAGAGTTAAAGCAGGCCTGTAAGGAGGTTTTCAATGAGCACATTGAGAAGCTTGGGCTTAAGCTATTAGGATACAGAGTATTACCTACAGCTGATGCAGGAATAGGTCCTGCAGCACGTTCTGTAGAGCCTTATATAGAGCAGGTGTTCGTAGCGCCTCAGGAGGAGATGGAAGCTGAAGCTTTCGAAAGAAAGTTATTCGTACTGAGAAGAGCTTCTTCTCATGCTATTACCAAAAGAGTAGGAGGAATAGGAGAGCAGTTTTATGTAGTCTCTCTTTCCTACAAGACCATCACTTATAAAGGACAGTTCAGAACAGATCAGGTGAAACCGTATTTCCCTGATTTATCTGATGAACGGGTAACATCTGCTGTAGCAGTAATCCACTCACGTTTCTCAACTAATACCTTCCCTAAGTGGAGACTCGCCCAGCCCTTTAGATATATCGCCCATAATGGTGAGATCAATACCATTAGAGGGAATGTAAACTGGATGAAGGCCAAGGAGGCACTAATGGAGTGTGATACCTTCACGCCGGAAGAAATTCAGATGCTGCTTCCTATCTGTAATGCCAGTATGTCTGACTCCAGAAACCTGGACAATGTGGTGGAACTGTTGGTATTAGCAGGAAGGTCCCTTCCTCACGTGATGATGATGATGATTCCGGAGGCATGGCAAGAGAATGAGGAAATGCCTGATTATAAGCGGGAATTCTACCAGTACCACTCCACCTTGATGGAACCATGGGACGGACCTGCTTCTATCTCATTCACTGACGGAAACATTGTAGGAGCTACTCTGGACAGAAACGGCTTACGTCCTTCCAGATACTGCCTGACCTATGATAATAGGGTGATCATGGCTTCAGAAGCTGGAGCTCTACCAGTTGATCCTTCCACAGTTACGGAGAAAGGCCGCCTGCAGCCCGGGAAGATGTTTGTGGTAGACATGTCAGAGGGGAGAATTATCCGTGATGACGAACTCAAGCAGAAGATTTGTACGCAGCAGCCTTATGGAGAATGGTTAAAAGAACATAGACTTACCTTATCTGATTTCGATTATACACCTGAGAAAAGAGAAGAGAATATTTCTCTACTGCAGCGCCAGCAGATATTCGGCGTTACTTCTGAAGAATTAAAGGTGGTACTGGCGCCAATGACCACTAACGGTAAGGAGCCTATTGGGTCTATGGGAGCAGATACGCCATTGGCGGTTCTCTCCAGCCAAAGTCAGCACCTTTCTCACTACTTCAAGCAGCTATTTGCCCAGGTAAGTAACCCACCTATCGATCCCATCAGAGAAAGGCTGGTGATGTCTTTAAATACCTGGATAGGCGCTTCCAAGAATGTGTTAGGAGAAACGCCTGAGCACTGTATTCATATAGCCTTGGATACACCAGTATTGAAGAATGAGGAATTAGCTATCATTAAGCAGATTAATCATCCTGAGTATAAGAGCTTTGTCCTGAATGCCACTTTTGGAACAGAAGAAGGGCTGGAAGATGCCATAGACAGAGTTTGTGCAGAGGCAGAAAAAGCGATTACACAAGATGGTATAAATATTCTCATCGTAAGTGATAAGGAGGTAAGAGAAGGTCATGCCCCTATCCCAGCACTTCTTATATGTGGAGCTATTCACCATCACCTGATCAGAAAGGGCTTACGTTCAGAAACTGCTCTTATCTCTGAAACAGGAGATGCCAGAGAGGTTCACCACTTTGCTACTCTCATTGGATTTGGCGTAGCTGCTATCAACCCTTATCTGGCATTTGAGTCTATCAGTGCCTTAGGGTACACGCACAAAGCCTGTAAGCTGATTCCACAGGAGAAGCTAGCCTCAAATTACATTCAGTCTATTAATAAAGGGCTGCTGAAGGTGCTCTCCAAAATGGGGATCTCTACGGTCCAGTCTTACCATGGAGCGCAGATTTTTGAGATCCTCGGATTGAGTGAAGAGGTAGTAGATAAGTGTTTCTACGGGAGTATCTCGCGAATAAGTGGACTTTCTTTTGAAGATTTGGCTAAAGAAATCCTGGTAAGATATAAGCTGGCCTTCCCGGATATGGGAGCAGCGGAAAAGAGACTGGAAGTTGGGGGATTATATCAGTGGAAGAGAAAGGGAGAATTTCACCTTTTCAATCCTGAGACCATCCACCTGCTGCAGTATGCTACCCGCAGAAATGACAAGTCTCTATTCAAGAAGTACACCCAGAAGATCAATGATCAACTGGAGAAAGCCTGTACACTAAGAGGATTACTGGACTTTAAAGAAAGGAAGTCAGTTCCCTTAGAGGAAGTAGAGTCCGCGGAGACTATTATGAAACGCTTTGTTACAGGCGCCATGTCATTTGGGTCTCTCTCGCATGAAGCCCATAGTACGCTGGCCATAGCCATGAACCGCATAGGCGGAAAAAGTAATAGTGGTGAAGGAGGAGAAGACCCTATCCGTTTTGAGCGTAAAGCCAATGGAGATTGGGAAAACTCAGCTATCAAGCAGGTGGCATCAGGAAGATTTGGCGTTACTGCTTATTACCTGGCCAATGCCAAGGAGCTCCAGATCAAGATGGCCCAGGGAGCTAAGCCTGGTGAAGGTGGACAGCTACCCGGCCACAAAGTAGACGATTGGATAGGGAGAGTAAGACACTCTACTCCAGGAGTAGGGCTGATATCACCACCTCCACATCACGACATATATTCTATTGAGGACCTCGCACAGCTTATCTTTGATCTGAAGAATGCGAACCGAGAAGCCAGAATCAGTGTGAAGCTGGTATCTGAAGCGGGGGTAGGAACCATAGCTGCCGGGGTATCTAAAGCCAAGGCGGACCATATCCTCATAGCAGGACATGATGGAGGAACAGGGGCTTCCCCATTGAGTTCCATCAGACATGCAGGTCTTCCGTGGGAACTGGGACTGGCTGAAGCACACCAAACCCTGGTCATGAATGACTTGAGAAGTAGGGTAACCCTTCAGGTGGACGGACAGATCAGAACAGGTAGAGACATGGCCATAGCTACCCTTTTGGGAGCTGAAGAATGGGGCATAGCTACAGCTGCACTAGTAGTGGAAGGCTGTATCATGATGCGTAAGTGTCATCTGAATACCTGCCCTGTGGGAGTGGCTACTCAGGACCCAGAATTGAGAAAGAAATTTGCAGGTAACCCTGACCATGTGGTGAACTTCTTCCGCTTTATGGCTGAGGACTTCAGAGAAATTATGGCAGAGCTGGGATTCAGAACTGTGAATGAGATGGTGGGGCAGGCTCAGCACCTAAAAGTGAAAGAGAATCTTTCTCACTGGAAGCTAAAAGGAATCGACTTTGGGCCTATCCTCTACAAGCAGGAAGCCCATGAGCGTGTGGGGCTGTATCAGCAGATTCCTCAGGATCATGCGCTCGCTGAGCAGCTAGATTGGGAGTTACTGAAAGCAGCTAATTCTTCCTTAGAGAAAAGCATACCCGTATTCAAGCAGTTTGACATAGTGAATACCAATAGATCTGTGGGAACTATTCTTTCTAACGAAATCACCAAGCGCTTTAAAGCTGAGGGATTACCAGAGGGAACCATCCACTTTAAGTTCAGAGGATCTGCCGGTCAAAGCTTTGGCGCTTTTGGGGCATCAGGTCTCAGGTTGGAGCTGGAGGGAGAAGCTAATGACTACTTCGGGAAAGGACTTTCTGGAGGACAGCTTATCGTTTATCCTGATAAAACAGCGCCTTTTGAGCCAGGTAAACATACCATCGTAGGGAATGTCGCTTTCTACGGCGCTACCTCAGGAGAGGCCTATATCAGAGGGATAGTGGGAGAACGTTTTGCAGTACGTAATTCCGGCGTGAAGACAGTCGTAGAAGGAGTGGGAGACCACGGTTGTGAATACATGACCGGAGGAACAGTAGTGGTCCTTGGGAAGACAGGAAGAAACTTCGCTGCAGGGATGAGTGGGGGAGTGGCCTTTGTATATGACCCCGATAGAGAATTTAGAGGAAACTGCAACATGGAATTGGTGAATCTGGAATCTCTGGATTTCCAGGATAAGGAGATGATCAAGGCCATGGTGAATAAGCACTATACCTTCACAGGTAGTAGGATCGCCCTTAAGCTGATGACAGGTTGGGCACAGGAGTCTGTTCACTTTGTGAAAGTGATGCCGAGGGATTACAAGGCAGCACTATTGAAGAAGAAGAGCAGAATGTTGAAGCAGGCTTAACCTAATCTACTAACCACAATTATCCAGAAGTTATGGGAAAACCTACCGGATTTAAAGAATTTGACAGAGAGCTACCCAGCTACAAAAAAGTAGAGGAAAGGGTCAGTAACTATAAAGAGTTTGTTGTGGACTTCCCGGAAGAGAAGACCATTAATCAGGCTGCCAGATGTATGAACTGTGGCGTACCTTTCTGCCACAATGGATGTCCGCTCGGCAACATCATCCCTGAATTTAATGATGCCGTCTATGAGGAAGACTGGGAGCTGGCATTCGAAATTCTCAGCAGAACCAACAACTTCCCTGAGTTTACGGGACGTATCTGTCCGGCTCCATGCGAGAAGTCTTGTGTGCTGGGGATTACCAACCCTCCTGTAGCTATAGAGCATATAGAAAAGAGCATAGCGGAAAAAGCTTACGAACTAGGCTACTACAGTGCAAATCCGCCTCGTGTGCGCACAGGAAAAAAAGTGGCCGTAGTAGGAGCAGGTCCATCTGGATTGGCTGCTGCTGATCAGTTGAATAAAGCAGGACATACAGTAACCGTATTCGAGCGTTCTCAGCATCCTGGTGGACTTTTGAGATATGGTATACCTGATTTCAAACTGGAGAAAACAGTGGTAGCAAGAAGGGTAGCCATCATGGAAGAGGAAGGCATCATCTTTAAGTGTGGCGTGGAAGTGGGAACGGATGTGCCAGCAGCAGAACTGAAAGAAGAATTTGACGCAATTGTATTATGTGGGGGAAGTACCATCCCTCGCGATTTACCCATAAAGGGAAGGGAGCTAAACGGGGTACACTTTGCCATGGAATTCCTGTCCAGGCAGAATAAGAAAGTATCCGGAGAATGGACTGAGGAGAAAGCTAAGGAGATAGGAGATATCAAGGCTACAGGTAAAAATGTAGTAGTCATAGGAGGAGGAGACACTGGTTCAGACTGTGTGGGAACTTCTAACAGACATGGAGCTGCTTCTATCACTCAGATAGAGCTGTTAACTAAGCCGCCTGAAGAAAGAAGACCGGATAATCCCTGGCCAGAGTGGCCTATGACGTTAAGAACCTCCTCTTCACATGAAGAAGGCTGTGATCGTCAGTGGTCAATTCTCACCAAGGAATTTATCGGGGATGAAGACGGAAACCTGAAAGCCCTTAAACTGGTCAACATAGAGTGGGCCAAAGGGGAAGACGGCAGGTTCAAGTTTGAGGAGGTGGAAGACTCAGAGCAGGTGATCCCATGCGAGTTAGCCCTACTAGCCGTAGGCTTCCTACACCCACAGTTTGTAGGTATGCTGGAAGAGCTGGGTGTAGAGCTGGACAGAAGGGGGAATGTGCAGGCCAATAACTACCAAACTTCTGTAGACAAAGTCTTCACCGCCGGAGACATGCGCAGAGGACAATCTCTGGTAGTATGGGCCATATCTGAAGGAAGAGAAGCTGCCAGAGAAGTAGATATCTTCCTTATGGGAAGCTCTCAATTAGAATCAAAAGACGACTCATTGGTGAACACATTCGCCGCATAAGAATTTTCTTTTCTCATAACAATCGGCGCCCATTTGCTTATGCAATGGGCGTTTTTTTATGCCCCCTGTAATCTGTATACAAGCTCAGTGGATTTGTATACTTCGGTTCCATAAGGATAGGTGAACTTGAGCATAGTTCATCCAATCACTTATCCACATGAAATATTTCACATCTATTCTAGGAGGAATTCTCCTATTGCTAGTATTTGCAATAGGTGCATGGCATATAGCACTTTCACAGCCGCTGGCAACTGTAAGTAAAGAAGCCACCAGCTTTCAGGGGCATATTCTGGCTGCATCCGATGCAGATATGCTTGCCACAGCCTATGCTGATGGAATCCTAAACAAGGTGGCTGGAATAGAAGACAGCTTAAGTATCATTAAGGTTACTAACGGCTCTGCAAGTATCGTTGGAAAAAACTTTGCTACTAACTCTGTGGTTTCATGGCCATCAATTCTTGCCTGGCATCCTGAGAAGCACTACGCCTATGTAGCAGAAACCAGAGGTGTGTATACTGACACTGATAATAAGGTGAAGAACGTATATACTGACCTACCTAAAGGAACGCTTATCTCTGTTATAGATGCAAGTGACCCCACTAATCCCGCTGTAATCCAGCAGAAATCTGTCGGTAAAGATATTCAGGGAGTCAGCCTTAATGCTAAGGGTGATTTACTGGTCTCAGGTTCCACAGAGAAAGGAAAAGAGTTGGTCTTGATAAAGCTGGAAGATGGTTTATTGGGAGAGATCTCATACTTCTCCCATGATGGAATTAAAGGATCAGATAACAACAACTCAGGATTTAGAACCATAGAATTCCATCCTAAAGAGAACGTCATAGCTGCAAATCTTAATAATACTGACCTTGCTTTCTTTCATGTGAATCAGAAGGATAGTACACTTTCTATTAATCAGATAGGAAAGGTTATTCCCGTAGCCAAACACTGGAGTGTAGGGAACTGGCACCCTAATGGGAAGTTCTTCATTTTGTCTGATGTAGCCTGGGGAAGTGGAAATGCTGGCTTCGTATTAAATGGAAAAGGGAAACTAGTCTCAGTAGGGTTTAATTCAGAGGGAGATCATAAGATTATTTCCCAACAAAAGGTGGGGATGAGTCCGGAAGGCTTTGATCTAAGCCCGGATGGGAGGTATGCCATCGTGGTAAATATGAGAAGGACCTACCTGCCTAAGAATATCTGGTTCATCCCAGGGAGAACCAAATCCTCCCTTTCTCTGTTAAAAATTAATGAGGAGACAGGTGAGCTCATTCTACTTGGAAAAGAATACGGATTTAAAGGGGCTTTACCAGAAGACGCCATATTTGACCTGGAGAGTAACTCTATTGCAGTGGCTATATATCAGGATCAGGATGAGGTATTCCCCAAGAAAGGAAGGATTGAGTTTTGGGAAGTGGAAGATGAGAAACTCCTAAAGACATCTGAGAGAATCGAAGTAACCAGAGGTGTTCATAATTTGAAACTGGTAAATCTGGAGTAATAATGGAAAGAAGCATTCACATACCTACCATTCAGGACTTACACAGAGGATTTGGAGAAGAACCTCCGGCTCATCCTTTAATCACTATAACCAGGATAGAGGAAATACCACCCATACCAACCACAAAAACATAGGGAGGAAAAAAATGAATTTATAAAAAAGGCATTAAAAGAAAAAAAAAAGGCAACATGAAATTATGAAAGAACAAAAAATACATACA
>JBCBKZ010000008.1:16725-23196 GCA_038520955.1 Bacteroidota bacterium
CTCAGGATAAGAGGGAGGGAAGGGTGGGATTTCCTCTATCCTGAGGCAGTAAGCTATGGATTTTATCATATCGGCTTGAAGAGAAATCTTCAAGGCTACGTGAAGTATGGAAGGACCACTTATGACTTCCAGGAGGGAGTTATGGGGTTCTCTGCACCAGGTCAGGAAATCTCTTATTCTTTGGACGCTATTAGCTATGCTACAGGTTGGATGCTTTGGTTTGACAAAAGGTTGTTTAAGGGACACCCTCTGGCGGGAGCTATCTCTACCTACGGCTTTTTTGGCTACCAGGTAAATGAAGCCCTTCACCTCTCTAAAGCAGAGGAGGATATCATGGAAGGTGTATTCTCCAATATTCAAGAAGAATGCTCAGGACCCATAGATGCGCATTCTCGAAATGTGCTTCTGTCTAATCTGGAACTCTTACTTACTTACAGCAATCGATTTTATACACGTCAGTTTAGGGGTCGAAATGAAGCGGATTCTTCCATACAAGGAAAATTTGAAAAAGTGCTTTCCAGCTATTTTGATTCCAATCTTCAACTAGAAAAAGGGCTCCCTACCGTTCAGTATCTGGCAGAACAGTTACATGTTTCTCCTAACTACTTAAGTGATACCCTCAAGATCCTCAGTGGGAAAAGTACCCAGGAACATATTCACCTATACCTAATGGAAAGAGCCAAAGGGATACTGTTAGGGACAGAACTGAGTATTTCAGAAGTTGCTTTTAAGTTGGGATTTGAGTACCCACAGTACTTCAGTAGACTGTTTAAGGACAAGGTAGGCATCACTCCCAATAAATACCGTTCTAATTAGGTCACGCTTAACTACTGTACTCTTTAAAGTCCTTAGATGGATCATAGTCATCCTTGGCAATCAAGTTGTGTAATTCGCTCCTTGGGTCTTTAGATTTCACAAAGGGGAACATTAGCTGAACATACCAGGGTTCATTGATTCGGTTCCAGGCACCAAATTTTGTGGGATATTTACGGGTAATCTTGGCCGTCCCGAAAATAATATCCCACAGGAAAAGCAAGTTCCCAAAGTTTCCATTCGGATGAGAAACGCCATCTTCGGCTGTTAATCCGTGGTGAGCAAAGTGCGTACTGGGCGTAGAAATAGTTCTCTCAATGATCCAGGCCAAGGGATGCAGAAACTTGTACTTATACAAGAACCTATCCCACTTAGTCTCACTGTGAGCCAATAAAATAACTACCAGTTTTATGGGAAGGTAGATTAAATAGGCATATCCCATTCCCAGATAGATCAGTATAGCGGAAAACCAAAGTCCAGGCATTAAGGCATAGTACAGAATGGCATTCCTGTAGGTCACCAATACCCCCATTTCTTCCACTACATGATGGGGGCGGTGTAGCTTCCACATCATAGGACTAACATGAGAAAGTCTATGCCACCAATACTGCATCATATCATCAAGGACCAGAAAAGCTGCAAAATGCCACCAAATAGATAGGCTAGCCAGGCTGTTATCATAGGCAGGAAACCACTGGGAACCCAAAAAGAATACAAGGAGAAAGATACCCGGCTGTACCAGCACTGGTAGGACAATCAAACTTATCAGCTCTATTGAGAAATCGTTTTTGGTCCGGTTATCATGAAAGTATAATCCTCCAAGCGCTTCCAAAATGCCCAGAATGAGGAGGACTGAGGTTGGAATGAGTTTGCTGATAATTTCTCCTGTCATCTTTCTGTCTTTTTAGTCTTGTGTGATGGCATAAAACTGGGGAGAAAGGCCAGGAAATCATTTCACCTATGTTAAAAACTGATCGTTGGTTCGTTTCAAGGTCCTTATCCTACTTAGGCTCTGCTGCTTAACGCCAAGATAGCCAGCAATATGGCCCAATTTAGCCCGACGGAAAATGTCAGGATACGTTTTGATGAGCTCATCATACCTGTCTTCCGCGCTCATGGTTTGCAGCGCTACGATCTTTTTTCCTAGGGCTATCATGATGTTGGTGGTGAGCAAACGTACGAATCGCTCTAAGGCTATAGAGCGTTGGAAGCCTTCTTCTAATTGGCTACGTGTTAACACTCTGGCAGTAGTATTCTCCACAGCTTCAATGCCGAAGATACTGGGCTCCTGATTAAAAAAGCTGGGGGGAACCGTGGTGATCATGTCCTCACAGGCAAACCAGTGGGTGATATCATTGCCTTTCTGATCAAAGTAGAAATTACGAAGCATCCCTTTCTCTATAAAGAATAGGTAATTACACATACTGCCTATTCCTACTACTACTTCATTCGCCCTAAATTCCTGGATGGATGACCGTTCAAATAGGGTGTCATAAACTTCCTGATCTAAGGACGCTCTGTCAATTTTTATCATCTCAATATTTCGTATAGCCTGAAGTATAAAATACTCCCTCTTTGTACATCTGACAACTTTGGGACATTTTTGTATAAGTTGACAGATGTACAAAGAGGGAAAAACATGAAAGTTCGATTAACCAATTATCAACTTCCTGGGATCCTACTCTCTATCGGGATGAGCCTAACCCTCCTTATCGGACAGTTAGTACCTGAGTATTGGGTGCCCTCGGAAGATAGTCTTACTCCATCTAAATCAACAGTAGAAATGAAAACATCAGTAACCGAAATCATTATTTATAAATTGAAGGCTGAGCAGGTAAAAGGCTACAAGGAATTATCTAAAGTAGCTGATGCTTTTGCCGGCGCACAAGAAGGCTTCATCAGCAGGGAAGTTTTCCAGGATAAAAAAGACTCAACTGTATTTGTGGATGTGGTAGAATGGCAAAGTCTGGAATCAGCTGAAAAGGCTATGCAAATGTCTCAGAAGGATGAACGAATGTTGCCTTTCTTTGAAGTGACAGAAGAGATAATTTCATTCAGTCATTATTCATCTTTCTCTGGGAACTAATGGACAAGAAAAAATACCCTGATCTTTCGGATCAGGAACTGGTAACTGAGGCTCTGGGCGGTTCAAAAGTCGCCCTTGAGGTCTTGGTAGAAAGGCATTACGACTTTGTGTTTAATGTGGCCTTGAGAATGGTCTTAAGCAGAGAAGACGCAGAAGATATCACTCAAGAGGTCATCATTAAGGTCATTTGTAAGCTTTCACAATTCCGGCAGGAATCCTCCTTCCGTACCTGGTTGTACAGAATTGTAGGAAACCATTTCCTGAACATGAAGAAACGGAAAATGGAAATGGCAGTCAGCGGCTTCCGGGAACTAGGAAGTCAACTAGATAGTATTCCCTTGACTCCACTGACAGTTGAAGAGGAAAAAATTCTCAAGGATCAGGTAGCGGATGCGCGCATAGGATGTATGACGGGTATGCTATTATGCCTTGATAGAAAACAACGATTGGTCTTTGTACTGGGAGATATGTTTGAGGTGGATAGCCAGTTGGGGGGAGAGGTATTAGGAATTTCTCCTGCCAATTTCCGCCAGATTCTCTCCAGAGCCAGAAAGGACCTGTATCAGTTTATGAACAGAAAATGTGGGCTGATCAATAGGGAGAATCCTTGTAGGTGTCCCAAGAAAACCAAGGGTTTTATTGAGGCGGGTTGGGTGCAGCCAAATAACCTACAGTTCCAGCGTGACTTCATCCAGAAGATATCAGACCTCGCCTTAGCCAAATCCAATGCCTGTGATAATCTGATGGAAGAGAAGTATGGCGCACTATTCAAGGATCATCCTTATTACGAGAAAGAGAATGCCACTACCTTAATCAAGGAGTTAACTTCTGATCCTGCTGTAAAGAACGTCTTTGAGTGGTGAGAAAAGGGAGTTAGGCTAAAATTGAAGTCCATGATTCTATAGCTTGAGAATGTTGAGTAAGTTTAGGCTATGACCAGATATCTGCTCTTACCATCTATAAGCTTGCTATTAACAATGCTAGCCTGTCAGCCTTCTCCCAAAGAAGCGGAGACCCTTATCCCTGCCAGAACTACCATTATTGACAGCCTGAAACATCCCTGGAGTATGGCCTTTCTTTCCGAAGAGGAAGTCATAGTGTCAGAAAAGGATGGAGACCTTCTCAGGATCAACCTTAGCACGAAAGAGCGACATAGTATCACTGGATTTCCGGAAGACTTGGTGGATAGCATTAGGGTGAGGGACGGACGAGATAATTCTGGCATATTTGAGGTAGTGCTTCATCCTGCCTTTCAGCAGAACCAGCAGATTTATGTATCCTATGCGGCCGAGGCTGAAGGAGGAAGTACCACTAAAGTAGTAAGGGCCAGGCTAGAGAATGATTCTCTGGAGGAGGTATCAGTAATTCTGGTGGCTCAGCCATATTCCAGAGACTTATTCCATTATGGAGGCGGAATGACCTTTGGGCGTGATGTGAAGCTATATGTAACTGTGGGAGAACGCTACTACAATGAAACTGACCAACCTGACCTTCCCGTAGCTCAGGACATTCAAGATAGAAGGGGGAAAGTTTACAGACTGAATCCTAATGGAAGTATTCCGGTAGATAATCCTAATATGGGGATTGAGGCCATTCCCGGTATGTATGCCATGGGAATCCGGGCTGCTCAGGGAATTACCCTACATCCTGAAACGGGGGAGATCTGGTTCTCAGAACATGGCTCTTTTCAAGGGGATGAGGTCAATCTACTCAAGACAGGCGCCAATTATGGCTGGCCCATTATCACTACTGGTAAATATAGAAATGATGACTTTCAGCCTCCTGCTATAGACGCTACTTTTACAGAACCTGCCTGGTCCTGGGAGGAAACAGTAGCGCCTACGGGCCTATGTTTTTACACAGGAGAAGAGTTTCCCGAATGGAAAGGTAAGCTGCTGGTTCCAGGCTTATCGAAAGGGAACCTGTGGCTAATGAAGGTAGAAGGGCAAAAGATTACTTCTGCAGAAAAGCTCTTTCCGGAAAAACCGTTAAGATTGAGAAAGGTAGCCCAAAGCCCTGAAGGAAAGATTTACCTGTTGACTGATGAACCTCAAGGGAGAATTCTCCGACTTCTTCCTGAATGATAATTACCACGAAATAGAGATAATTCTCCTTCGGAGAGCATGTCCCGCACTTGATGCTGGAGAGATTTAGAGGTGGGTTACGGAACTTAGGCACTTCTTTATTCACTAATAGCTTTGAATGAAGGGAAATTTGATAGTTCTGAATATTTGCCACTTAACCCACCCTAGCCCCTTCCAAGAGGGGATTTCATAACTAAGTTGCTACCGGGAAGTTTGAGATGGCCATTCTCCCAGTCAAAATCCCTCACAAAATTGTAGAAGTCTGCTAAATCTCTTAGGTTTAGTTATCAAGGACCACACAATATGAAGAAACTCACCCTTTCAGGATTATTCCTGTTCGTATGTACTATTACCCTATTTTCTCAGGAAAAGGAAGAAAGTAAAAGAGAATACCTCCCAGAGACATTTACCTCTACTCAGTATGTGACCATTGGCGGAGAACGGATAGAATTAGCAACAGAAACGGGTACCGTCACTCTCAGGGATGAAAATGACAATCCCATTGCACTGTCCGGCTTTACCTATTATGAGAAAAAAAATGCAGAGGAAAAGAGACCCATCATGTTCGCCTTTAACGGGGGGCCGCTGTCTGCTTCCTTTTGGCTACATTTTGGCGTCCTGGGACCTAAGAGAATTGTCATTAATGATCCTGACTTTACAAAGCCCTCCCCCTATGAAGTGGTGAATAACGAATATTCCTATCTGGACAAGGCAGATCTGGTGATGATAGACCCAGTAGGAGTAGGATTCAGCAGACCTTTAGGAGACTCCAAGTGGGAAGACTTCTGGGGAGTAGATCAGGATATCAGAGCCATAGGGTTATTCATAGAGCAATTTCTCATACGCGAGGGTAGGTTTAATGATCCCAAGTTTCTACTAGGAGAAAGTTATGGGACCTTTAGAAATGCAGGCCTGGTTAAGTATCTCCAGGATAGAGGGATAGCCATGAATGGAGTGATTATGTTATCCTCCACTTTTGAAATAGCGCATTTACGTTTCGCTCCGGGAGATGACCTCGCGTACCTGATTCACTTTCCTACCTATTGTGCTACAGCCTGGTACCATAACAGGGTTGCTGATAAAGGTGAGAGCCTGGAAGCTTTCCTGGATGGGGTAAGAGCGTTTACGGAGAATGAATATACCCTGGCACTCATGAAAGGGGACCAGCTATCTGAAGCGGAGAAGGACAGAACAGCTCAAAAACTGAGTGATCTTTCCGGCCTAAGTAAGGACTATTGGCTCAAAGCAGATCTAAGGGTTACCAATAGAGAATTCTTCCAGGAACTCCTAAGAGATAAGGGAAGAATAGTTGGGCGTTTAGATTCCCGCTTTACAGGCTTTGCCGAAGATCTACTTTCTCAGACTGCCCCTACGGATCCTCAGAGTAATGCGATCTCTCCTCCATATATAGCTGCTTTCAAGGACTATTTATATAACGACCTAGGAGTTAGAAGGGACTTGACGTATATGACCAGTTCAGGTCTGAGA
>JBCBKZ010000900.1:0-2255 GCA_038520955.1 Bacteroidota bacterium
AGTGATATCAAATGGCGAGAGTAAGCAAATCAGAAGGCTCTCTTATACTTGATATCCTCCTATCTTAAAGCCTTAAAAGCAACTCCATTTTTATCAAACTGAAGTGTGGGTCCGGGAATTCTCACTATGTTGATGATGCTAAACAGGGTTCTCAGGAAACCATTATTGGTTTTTATGTTGGTGAGGTCTATATCCAAGGAGAGATAAAACTGCCTGTACTCTCTGGCCTGAATGACCTCCCATTCCTCTTCACCATATCCTCCTACTAATCCTTCTGCCCCATAACCCACTGCCAGATTTAACCATCTGGGATATATCTTTTTGAAAGAACTTTCCGGAAGAAATGAATGTACCCTCATGCTCAGCCATATGACCTGCCCATTGTAATCCTTGATGAACCACTGTCCATAGTTAGTCCCAAACAAGTCATTGTATTCCTCCTGCCTGGCAAAGGGGGACGTGATATAGGAAACCTTCAACTGCAACCTTTGCTCATTCCAAAGTAGTTCATTGCCTATGGCCAGAGAACTTCCTACCAAGTTTGCCCCTATGTCTGTCCAGGAAGCACCCCATTTCCTGGCAAAGCCATCCAGTATTTCTATGCTGCTCATGGCAGCAAATCCGTATATACCTCCGTTAATCAGGGCTTTCTTCTTCGGCATACCTGACCATTTATACAGGTCTATCATCCAACGTGAGGCGTGATATCCTCCGAAGGCGTGGCCTACCTTGTCCATCTGTTTCCATTCTCTGGAATCATCAAAGAACCTAAAATGACCGAGCTCTTCCTGTGCATACCAAGAGGTGCCCAGATATAAAGCCCCTATTCCATATCCGCCCAGGGTAATTCTGTTTACCCATCTTTTCCTGTTAAGATCAGGTTCCTTTGAATTGAGATAGAGAGATTTACCTGGTTGGAAGTCTGCCTGATCATGGAAAGGAGAAGTTTCCTGTGCACGGGTGCATAGCACCATGATCAATGAAAGAAATAGGATAATACCCTTCATACAGTTCCAGAGGTTTACAGCTAGTACAAAGAAATAGAATTCTTCCCCCGATCAGGGTACACTTAGAGATGAAATGTTACATGCTTTCCAGTTTATAAAGAAAGCGTTTTTACCCAGGCACTCAGGCTGGTATCATAGGCGGCCATGCCTTCCATGATTTTACAGGTCAAGTAGAGGGCGTCTGGCTCAGGAATATGATCTACTACCGTCATCTCGCCGTTTGGATGAATGACTAGGAGCGGATCTATCTCCATTTCCTCATAGAGACTTTCAGTAAACGGGAGTCCTAAGCTGGTTACAAAGCTGGATAAACCGGGTGCTAGTGTTTCATTTCCGATGACTGCAGCTTTCCTTTTTTCTACCTTGGTCATGTAGTCCAGGTAAAGGGCAGCTATTTCTGTCTTGCTTAATACTCGACCCTTTTCATCTACCATGCGTAGCAGTTTACCAGTTAGATCAAGTCCTATGCCCAGAGAAGCATTATTAGCAAGCACTTCCTGGGATAATTTCTGCTCAGCCTCTTCTTGTTCGTAGGCTTCATAATTAAAGCTTTTAGGAAGTGCACCTGTCTGTATCAGCTTGGTTTTGGGAAGCAGCTTCTTAAGAATCCTTTGGCCGGAGCCATAAGCGGCATCCAGCACAGGCGTTATTCCTGCCTTGCGCAGGGATTTATGCTCTATGCTCTCACGTAAGTGGTTGACATAGAGGGCATCCATGTCATAGTATTCAATGGTCTTCTGTTCTACCAGTTCATCAAACTGATCTTCCTTTTCTTCATAGTCTATGGTAGTATCAGAAATGATAGAAGCCCATTCTGCCATGCTGAGACTGCCTCCCAAAGTAGACTTGAGAAGTGTCCCGGTATAGATAGCGGGGAGATTAGCACCACTGATGTAGATACCCAAATGGGATTGTCTTTTATGAGTAGCCATGCTGACCATGGGTGCGGTGGCATAGGTAGGACTGATAAACACTTCTGCTCCCAGAATAGCCAGGGTGTTAGCCATTTCCTTAGCGAGAAAGTCATTCAACAAACGATTATCAAATCCTATCATGATTTGGGGCACCTCATGTTGAGAGGAAAGCCATTGATAGATCTGATGACTTAAGCGGGCGAGTTTGTCAGTGGTGATGTCTTTGCTTAAAATGCCAAGCCACCCCTGAACTAAAGCAGAGGAATGTTTCTTCATGTTAATTAGCGTCGGTCCTACTTAGGCAGAAGTTTGAATTTGTAATTTTACTTCCTGA
>JBCBKZ010000901.1:0-2243 GCA_038520955.1 Bacteroidota bacterium
CATTATAAGCAATATTGACAGCCAGATCTACCGTGACATTCTCTGTTTTCACAGGAGTGGTAAAGAGCGAAACTTCAATTCCTCTGTTTTCCATGTCTCCTACATTGGTCGTAACGAAGTTTGAGAGGTTAGTTCCTGCAGGTACAGGAATTCGGTTTAACAAGTCTGTGGTATTTCTCTGGTAAAGATCCACCGATCCACTCAGCCTGTCTTTGATGATAGAGAAATCAAGGCCGAAGTTATAGGTCGTAGTTTCTTCCCAGCGGATGTTGGCATCATAGCCATTTGGTCTTAGGGTAGTTACAAACTCATTCCCGAACTGGTAACGAGCATTTTCAAAGCCTACCTGATATCTAGCCAGGTAGGCATAGAAGTCTCCTATCTCCTGCTGGCCTGTGATCCCCCAACCTGCTCTTAGTTTCAGGTTATTAAAAGTGTTATTGTTATTATCCAGCAGTTTAACAGCTAAGGCTGCTGCCGGAAAGGTTCCCCATCTGTTTTCTTCAGCAAATCTGGAGGTACCATCCCTTCTTACAGTAAGGGTTAAGTAATATTTCTGCTTGTAGCTGTAGTTAATTCTCCCATAAGTGGACAGCAGAAAGTATTCTGCAGGGTCAGCTCCTGCGACAGTTTCAGCAGGTGTACCTGCCACATCAGAATTTCTAAACGTATTATCTATCTCAAAATGCTGCCATGAGTATCCCGCTAACAGGTCAATATCATGATCATCATCTATCACTTTCTTGTAGTTCAGGTAAAACTCTAACAGATCATTTGTCTTTTCCTGACTATACTCATTATTTACACCTCCTCCATTAATCTCATCAAAGGCAAAAGCAGCAAAATTAGGCACATTCACAGTTCCTTCTCCTTTAGAGTAATCTCTTGCCAAGTTTAGATTAGCTCTTAGATCTGGCAGAAAAGGAATTCTGTAGTCCAAGGCCACATTGAAAAGGAAACGGTTTACATCTGACTGATCATCTTTCAACTCCAGTAAAGCCACTGGATTGACAGGAGAAATGGCATTCGGATTTCCATTAGCTATGGTCCATGCAGTAAATCCTCCATATGGGCTGCTAGCATCCCGTACCGGCTGGGTAGGATCAAAGCCCAGGGCATTTCCTATTGCGCCTCTATCAGCAAACTGGTTTTGGGTAAACATGGCTTTGAATTGCATATTCACCTGAAGCGTATTCTTGAGCAGCTTAGGGTTTAGGTTAATCCCGGTAGTGACACGCTGGAACTCGTCGGTTTTCAGAATTCCTTCTTTATAAGTGTAGCCAAGGGATACTCTATAAGGCACTGAGCCTATTCCACCAGAAGCATATACATTATGATCATGTCCTACAGCCGTCTGGTAGATTTCTTCCTGCCAGTCAGTATTAGCAGCTCCCAACAAAGTTCTGGCAGGATGGGTCTCATCAAATTGCCTTCTGATAACGTCCCTATATTCATTAGCTCCCAATACGTCTACGGTGTTAATAGGATTACCTACGGATGCGTTTCCGTTATAGCCTATTCTAACTCCCTTCCCCAAAGCTCCTTTTTTAGTAGTGATCAAAATCACCCCGCCGGAAGCTCTGTTTCCGTAAATAGCTGAAGCCGAAGCATCTTTTAACACAGTGAATGACTCAATGTCATTCGGGTTAATGATATTCAAGGGGTTTCTGGAACCAGAAATCTCACTGTTATCTAAGGGTACTCCGTCTATTACAATCAGCGGATCATTCGAAGCACTAAGAGAAGATTCTCCCCTAATACGGATAGAGGCTCCTCCACCTGGAGTTCCGTCTGTAGTAATGGTTACCCCCGGCACTTTCCCTGCTAAGAGTTCTTGAGGGCCGGTAATGGCGCCTTTGTTAAATAACTCCGTGTTCACTGATTGGAGGGAACCGGTCGCGTCTTCTCTTTTGATGGTACCATATCCCACAATGATCACCTCATCCAGTAAATCCACCGATTCAAGTGCTACAGAAAAGTTGGCAGTACCTCTGATGGGTAGTTCCTGGGTCTGGTATCCGATGTACCTGATCTGGAGGGTATCGGCACCTGCTGGTGCCTCAATGGAGAAAGATCCATCCAGATTCGTAAAAGCTCCCACTGTGGTCCCCTTTACAAAGATGGTCGCCCTGATTAAGGGGTCTCCCGTGGCTTGGTCAGTTACAGTTCCTGTGATGGTTTGTTGAGCAAAGCCGAAGAAGCAGCTCATAACAAAGCCGAACAGGAGAATAGCTTTTAGGTTT
>JBCBKZ010000902.1:0-248 GCA_038520955.1 Bacteroidota bacterium
GAAGAAACGGTATTCACATGTGGAGCAGGTGCGGGTAGCTCTCCAATGATGTCTTTTACCATGGCCCGATCCAGCTTCCAGATGATGAGCATGATTTGCTCTTCTTTTTTGGTTAGTCTGTTCATAACCCCAAGGTATAACTATTTTTTCAGTTTTAAAACTGAAAAAACAGTTTAATGACGAAAAAGCCAGTTTTTGATGGTTAAATCCTGATTTTATCCTTTTGAGGATGCATCTAATCAATTAAT
>JBCBKZ010000902.1:258-2221 GCA_038520955.1 Bacteroidota bacterium
TTGATCAATTCTTCTTTTTCACTTATCATAAAAAACAGGTAATTGTTGGTATGTGGGATTCGTTCACTTCTATCATTCAAGATCCAACATGGTTGAAGAGAAAATGGTATCACATCATTTTCTGGATTTCCTATACCCTGTTTTGGTATCTGGTATTTCTTTCTTTAGGTGCATATGAAATGTCATGGATGGACATTCCCAGTAACCTGATGTACCTGAGTGTGCATGCGGGTATAACCTACCTGAACTTTTATGTACTCATGCCCCGGTATCTCCACAAGAAGAGATACCTTATATATGCCCTTTTGCTGATAGGAAGTGTCTTTCTATTTGCTTCCTTTATCACCCTGTACTTTTTAATGGTGTATCAGCCTACGGATGTGCTGGGATATGTGTTGGCTACAGCTGATTCTTCTTTGGGGAGTGTATCCATGACTGTGTTGATCACCATGGTGATTAAAATTGTGCGGGAGTGGCGTAAGAGCCAGAAAAGGAATCAGAACCTGAAGCAAGAGAATGTAGAAACGGAACTAAAGCTATTAAAGGCCCAGCTGAATCCCCATTTCATGTTCAATGCTATCAATAACATCTACTTCCTGATCCGGAAAGACCCTGATTTAGCAGAGAAAAGTCTGGCTTCCTTCTCTGATATGCTCAGGTATCAGTTATACGAGTGTAATGATCAGGCTGTCTTATTAAGTAAGGAGATAGAGCATACCTCTAACTTCATAAAATTGGCTAAGCTCAGGAAGGGAGAAAAACTGGACTTACGTTTTGAAATACAAGAAGACCTGGACCATGTCCTGATAGCCCCTTTTCTATTATTTCCCTTAGTGGAGAATGCCTTTAAGCATGTTTCCTGTAAAACAGGTGAGAAGGAATGGATACACATTCAGGTTTCTGAAGAAGAGCAGTCTTTACTTGTTTCTGTAAGTAATAGCCAGATAAAGTCTCCTAAGAGTAAGGAGGTAATTTCTTACGGAGGAATAGGATTGGCTAACCTGAAGAGGAGACTAAGCCTTAGCTATCCGGAAACTCATCAACTTGAGATTTCAGATGGGAGGGAATCCTTTGAAGTGAGTATGAAAGTCCCTGCGTTACAAAAATAGGTATTGATGGAGGAAGTAATCAGGACCTTAATCATAGATGATGAACCCTTAGCCAGGGAAGGGATAGCTGAATATGTAGAGCAAATTCCCTCCCTTATGGTCGTAGGAGTATGTGAGAATCCTTTGGAGGGACTTCCTTACATAGATAGGGGAGAAGTGGACTTAATGTTTCTGGATATTCAAATGCCTCAGATTAATGGCATAGACTTTTTGAAGACCCTCTCACATCCGCCTCTGGTTATTTTCACTACTGCTTATCCCAGCTATGCGTTAGAAGGCTATCAACTAGACGCACTTGACTATCTGGTGAAGCCTATCACTTTTGAAAGATTTTTCAAGGCAGCAACTAAAGCCATTCATTATCATAAGCTGCTTAAAAAAAAGGAAACACAAACTCAACCTTCAGATGGTGCTTACTTCTTTATTAAATCTGAACAGCATTTTGAGAAAATCATCATTGAGGAAATCTTATTCATTGAAGGGCTTCAAAACTATATCTCCATCTATACCACGGATCAAAAGTTTGTAACCCTTATGTCCATGAAAGGAATCATGGCCCGCCTTCCTGAAGACATTTTCGTGAGAACCCACAAATCCTATATCATCAATAAAAATCAGGTAGATAAACTATCGGGAAATGAGCTACATATAGGAAGCTATAAGATTCCTATTAGCAGAACTTATAAAGAGGCTGTGATGAAAAATGTGCTAGGAGACCACCTCTTATAGCTAATATCTTCTCCTACTTCTATTCTTAATTCTCCTTGAGAGGCTATCTATTCTTTCCTGCGTCTTTTTTAAATCTATGATGCTTTTGTTTCTCTTAGACTCCAGCTCTTTTATGTCTTTATTAG
>JBCBKZ010000903.1:0-2218 GCA_038520955.1 Bacteroidota bacterium
AAAAGGTGATTAGAGATTCCGTATCCGGGATTTGAGTATTGTCGAGTATGTTATGTGCATCCAGATAGACCTTTAACAGAGGTTGATTCAAAAATTGATCATTGGCTGCCAGTTCTTCAAAGAAATTTTCTGGAAGGAACTGTTTTATTTCAAGCCTTTCCTGATTCCCCTTTAGTTTTATCCTTAAGGATAGTTGAAGCTTTTGATGCAACCACCAGCTATCTAATGCGAAACTGATATTCTCCAGGAACTCTGAGCTAGTCCTTTGACTGATCCTAACTTGAAGCTGTTGATATTCTGTTTCTACTTCGTATAAGAGTCGATGATAGGTAGCATTCCTGAAGGGAAGTCTATCCAATTCCTTCTTTAACTTTCTGTAGTGTTTTTCAAACAACTCTACCTGATTTCTACTATTGTAAAAACGAAGGGTCCATACTTTTCTTTCCAGATCATCTTTTCTAAAAGACAGCCAACCCACAAAGTCTTCCAGGCGTCCTGAGAGATCGCTTGAAATTTTTCTAAATCTTGCATAGTCATAGGTATGACCGGGATAAAGCAGGGACCAAATATCTTCTGGACTTAGTGAGGTAGGGTAGGAGTCTACCAGAATGGCCGCCAGCTTCTGGACATATAGCTGGGTTTGGTTAAGTTCAGAACGGAGCCATCTGAGGAAGTGTGAATGTTCCTCCTGACTTAAGGAATCAAGAATTTTCCAAACAACCCGTTTTTCCATGAGAGTTCCAATAGGATTACTCCCTTAAGATATTGTTTTCATACGAAAATAGATATATATGAAATCAAAAATATCTTAAAAACACTATTTGGTGGTACTGGCTGTTTTCTCCTGATCTGCAGAAAACCACTTATTCAAGGCTTCTTCTATCCGTTCTTTCTTGACGGGTTTTGAAATGAAGTCATCCATTCCAGCTGCATAACATCTTTCCTGATCTTCTTTCATAGCATTAGCCGTCATGGCTATGATCAGTGGCCTTGGTTGGTCTCCTGCTCTCTTAATGATCTCCTTGGTAGCCTCTATCCCATCCATTTCAGGCATCTGCATATCCATGAGTACCAGGTCATAGGTAATGGTTTCCACTGCTTTTACGGCTTCCAGCCCATTAGAAGCGATATCTGGAATGTAGCCCAGTTTGCCCAGAATTCTGGTGGCTACTTTCTGGTTTACCAGATTATCTTCTGCTACCAATATGCGGATCTTCCGGGTTTCGTTGGTAACCTCTTTGGTGGCTTTTTGCTGGTCTATCTGACCTTTCTTAAGATCTTCTGCTGATTGTTTGTTGATGAGTGCATTTATGATATGCTTACAGAGGGTCGCCTGTCTGACGGGCTTGTTCAGGTATACCTCAAACAAATCTTTATCCGTTGGTGCCAATTCTGCTCCCAAGGAGCTCAACATGATGATGGGTGTATCTAAATCCGGAAAACTCTTTTTGACAGTCCTGGCTAATTCTGCTCCATCCATACCCGGCATTTGGTAATCAAAAATAGCCAGATCAAAAAACTCCTGGCTGATCAAGTCAGGAACCTTTAGCGGATCAGATACAGTCAAAGATTTTAAGCCCAGATTTTTACACTGCCAGGAGAGAATCTTCAGGTTGGTATGGTTATCATCTACCAGGAGTACACGCTTCCCTTTTAGGTCCTCCATATTACCCTGGAAAGGATTCTTCTGCTCAGAGACGCCTGTTTTGGCCAGAATGGTGAAGAAGAAGGTAGAGCCCTCTCCGTCCTTACTTTCTACCCAAATTTCTCCTCCCATCAGATTTACCAGCTTTTTACAGATAGCCAGTCCTAATCCCGTACCACCATACTTTCTGGTGGTAGAAGCATCCACCTGTGAGAATGACTCAAAAAGCTTGTGCATCTTGTCCTCGGGAATACCTATCCCTGTATCCTTTACCGCAAACTGTATAAGGTTATGTTCCCCTCTCTTTTCCTTCAGACTGGCAGAGACAAATACCTCACCTACATGGGTAAACTTGATGGCGTTATTCACCAAGTTAAGCAGTACTTGACGTATTCTGGTTAAGTCGCTAATGATGGCCTTAGGGACATCCTGCTCACAGTAGTAGAGTAGTTCCAGTTTATTCTCAGCAGCTTTTGAAGATAGGAGATCCAGTACATCTTCAATAGGATTAATGATGTCAAAGGATTGTTCCTCGAGCTCCATCTTCCCCGATTCTATTTTAGAATAGTCCAG
>JBCBKZ010000904.1:0-2215 GCA_038520955.1 Bacteroidota bacterium
GGTTAGGCAGCACGCTGATCTCCCTACCACTGAGAAGACCAGGCAGAACATTGAGGCCATTCTTCAACCCAATACCTTTTCCTTTACTACCGGGCATCAGCTGGTATTATGGGGAGGACCTCTTTACACGATCTATAAAATTCTGACGGTAATAAAGCTGGCAGAGCACTATCAAAAACTTCATCCTGATTATCAGTTCGTGCCGGTATTTTGGGTCCATACAGAGGACCACGACTTTGAGGAGATTAACCATTATTACAGAACCTTTGGGGAGAAAATAGCCTATGAGGTAGCTAATCAGGGTAGGGTAGGAACGCATCTTCTTTCTCAGGAGATTCTTGCCACCATTCCCAGGCTGGCAAAAGCCTATACTGAGGCTTATCAGCCTGGCAAAAGTATGAAGGCCGCCTTCATGGAATTCATGTATGGGCTTTTTGCAGATTATGGGTTGGTATTACTAGATCCAGATGAGCGTGAGCTGAAACAGCAGTTCACTGAGGTCATAGAAGGAGAATTAAACAAGCAGAGCAGTTTCTCTGTCATCACGGAATTCTCCAAGGAAATGGAAGCTGTGGGCTATCCGCTGCAGATTCATCCTCGTGAGGTGAATCTTTTCTACATGTTGGATCAGATCAGAGGGAGAATTATCCCTGAAGAGGATGGATTTACGGTTAATGATAGTAATCTGTCTTTTTCTGCTGAAGAACTACTTTCTCAAGCAAAAACACACCCAGAGAATTTTAGCCCTAACGTGTCCCTGCGGCCCTTATATCAGGAAATGATTTTGCCTAACCTCGCTTATATAGGAGGATGGGGAGAATTATCCTACTGGTTACAACTGAAGGGGATTTTTGATCACTATAAGGTGAACTTCCCGTTGGTATTACCTCGTTTTTCGGCTCTTATTTACAGAAAGGACCAGAAAGAGGCCTGGGAAAATTTGGGATTAGGACTAGAGGAAGTGGAAAAGGATTTACACCAGCTCTACAAGGATTATATGCCAAATATCTGGCAAGACACAGAATTCCTTAGACTGGGAGAGGAACTTTCTCAAAGCTTTAGTGCATTAGAAACTTACCTGAGACAATACTCTGAAACTTTACCCAGATCTGCAGTAGGCCAGAAAGTGAAAAATGACCATTTCCTGAAAAACATGAAACGGAAAATACATCGGGTAATCAGGCATAATCAGCCTTCTTCCTTCAATGAAATAGAAGCTTTGAAACTAGCACTGCAACCTGATCGTAAAGTACAAGAAAGAGTGTTGAGCCTTGACTCGTTTCATGATGTGGATCCGAAGGA
This sequence comes from Bacteroidota bacterium, assembly GCA_038520955.1. Lineage (GTDB taxonomy): Bacteria > Bacteroidota > Bacteroidia > J057 > J057 > JBCBKZ01. Next base: position 1,303 of record JBCBKZ010000904.1, read on the forward strand.
TTTCATTAAGTGGTTGTGGGAAGAATGTGATCCGCTTTCCCTCCGTAAGCAATATCTCTGTTTACCTGAGGAGTTAACCGCAAAAAACCTGTCCTGAAATGACGATCATAATCGACATTCAGATTGAATTTCACTGAAAACTTGTCGTAATTGATTTAGTTCGCATTTATTAAGTATACAGATGGCCAGACAAAGATATAGAAGAACTTCCTCACTGGATGAATTCGATACCTCTCTCATGTATGATGATATCGAAAAGATCAGGGAGCTAGAAGAGGAGGAGGAAAAAGACCAAAATAACAAATTGTCCTTTGCAGGGATGATGGCCCTTGTAGCGGGGGCAGCCCTGTTTATTACAGGCGCTCTGGGGGGACTCTTACCACCGGACCTTACCGGCTTTCTAATGGGGGCATTACCTGTCGTGGGTTTTGGGGCGCTGGGATATGGGTTTTACAAAACCCTGAAGTTAGCCTTCAGACAGAAAGAATTAAGCTTCCCTACCCTGAATGTATATCGTAAAACTAAGCCCATCCCCATCAATAATGAGGGAACAGAAGGAACCCGTACGGCAGCGAAAGAAGCTGCTGATGCACGTGCCCAGTACGTAAGGAGGAGAGCTAGAACGAGAACCAGGACTAATCCCCGTACCAGACCTACCCAAAGTACTGATGGTAAGAAAATCCTGATGCGTTCCAGAAGGGACAAGGTGTTTTCAGGTGTGGCGGGAGGTCTTGCTGAGTATATGGGCGTTTCGCCGGCTTTGGTACGTTTTGCCTTTATTGCAGGCTTATTCGCTGCTGGTCCCATGCCGGTATTTGCATACTTACTTCTCTCAATCATTCTCCCTCCTAACTACTCTCGGGAATATCAGGAAAGAAATAGTAGGTCAACCCGTATGTCATAAATGCGAAAG
>JBCBKZ010000905.1:0-2211 GCA_038520955.1 Bacteroidota bacterium
ACGAGGTCTATTTCGGCTATTCATATTCTCAAAAAAGCATATGAAGAATCATCTGGAATTTACCTTAAGGACCAGCCATTTTCCCTATCTATGGATGTCTATGCTAAGGCTATGTCCTCTCCTGAGGATACCACCTATGTATATAAGGGAAAAACCAATTACCACTATAAAAAAGGATACAAAAGCCAGGATGTAGAGTTTTTAAGAAATTACAGAGAGATGGCTGAGAATCCTTATTCCGGTATCTCGAGTTTCATCCTGAAAGACAGGAGATTCTGGGGCGGAATTTTCCTCCAGGACAATGCAGAGGCTCCCTGCCCTATCTCTAACACCGCTTGTTGGAAGAAAACCTTCCCAGTGTCAGAGTATACTGAAGTAGACTATCAAGGTAAGAAAGTTCATGAAGTCAAGTTCAGCCTTATGACCCCTAGTAACTCTTGGGTGGAAGGGGCCTTCGTAGGTCAGCCCTTTAAATATGATATGACCTTTCTGATAGATCCGGCAACTTATGTCATTCTCAAGAAGACCACGGATATTTATGGAGAAAATTTTGCTGATCAGGATAGAGAGGCAGATCCACTCCTGGAAGATTATGAGAGAACGGATCGCATTTGGGTAACTATTGAGAAAGAGTATACCAGCTATCTGGGAAATTACTATTTAGGGAAGGTGAATACTACCTATAAGACCCAGTACCATTATCCCAAGCTGGGCGTAACCTCCGATATGTATACGACTCAACATGAGTACATTACTTCCCAGATACATTTTGGAGAGATGGGTGAACTTCCCATGCTTAAACATGGCTTCCAAAATACAAATGCAGAAACGGGAAATAACGCTTATGAGTCTTCTTATTCTGTAAACTAGGCTTAAAGGAATCAACCAAAAAGTTAAAAGCCCATCTAGTGTTAGATGGGCTTTCTGTTTATCTCAGTCTTATACTCTCTTTTAAGTCCTGAATCTTTTCCAGCACTTCAGCTCTGGAAAGGTCCCTGAATCTCGGCGGAAGTAGCTCTTTAGAAGTACACTCCAGCACAGCAGAGTAGTTCATGAGTTCTATCTCTTCAGGATAGGTAGGCGGAAGGAAGTCATTAAAGACTTGTGCGATCAGGTCAAAGTTCACCTTATCCAGTCCCAGACTGGCCGCTTTAAACTTGGCACGCGTCAAGGCTGCTTCCATATCTGCCCCAGAACGTACCGGGATATCCTCAAAGAACTCCTCATCGAACTCTTCCATTTCCAGATAGTCTATGCCTGTCTTCTTCATCATCACTTCCAGTAGTTCTTTCTTTTCAGCCAGAGATTCTGGATAGAAAAGTCCTATGTGTTCTTCTGCACGCCCCTGACGTTTAAAGTCTACTGGCATGAGGTCAGGCCTGGCCGTTACCAGGAACCAAATCACCTTTCCTCTGTTTTCTGTATTACTCATGAAGGTGGCTATCATGGAGAAGATTCTCTGGCTTACTCCACTATCACCTCCTCCACTTCTGTTCCCCAGGTAAGCATCTGCCTCATCTATCATTACCGCTACCGGAGACATGGCCTTAAGGATTTTAAGCACCTTCTGTAGGTTCCCCTCTGATTGCCCCACGTACTGCCCACGGAAATTCTTGAGAATTACCATAGGTACCCCAATGTCATTTGTGAAGGTAGTGATCATAAAGGTCTTGCCAGTACCTACCGGTCCAGCTACCAGGTATCCCATAGGCATCACATCATGACGACCTGCCTTCAGAGCTCTGGCGGCATCCAGCAAGTGTTTCTTAGCTTGCTTATGCCCAGCTACATCTTTCAGGCTAAACTTGGAGGTAACAAACTCCAGCATTCCTCCTGCCTCAGACTCTATCATCTCCTTCTTCTTCTGCGTAAGCTCCTTATTAGTGAAGGTGAGCTGATTCTGGATCACCTCTGCCATCAATATCTTCAGATGTACTATCCCTAATCCAGCCGTATTCCGTCCGAGTATTCCCGCCTCCATTTCAAAGAGCTTTTCCCCATCAGGGTTCTCCTTCAAGAATTGCTCAATGAATTGCAGTCGTTCATTCTCATCCGGGTAAGGAATATTTACCTCAAAGGTGTAGGGGTTTCGGATGTACTGAGGATTTAGGTCAGTGATATTCTCTGTCTGTATCACTACCGTCATATCTGCCTGTAGAAATTTATCTTCTCTGGCCCATTTCTGTAGAAACACCAGCAGCATTCTCTCCT
>JBCBKZ010000906.1:0-2211 GCA_038520955.1 Bacteroidota bacterium
TTTCCATGTATTTAGAAGAATGATCCAGAAGGGATCACACTCAAACACTACTGATCCATTAATTTGATCTCCTACTAACCCCAGAGCTAGGAGAGAACCTGGCTCCAGCGGAGCCTAATCTCCCTACCCCATAGGGGAGGGCTGTTAATTCCTGAATATGGATTATATATTTTCAGGAAACACATCCCTATGACCTTACTAGAAAGTCTCAAAACAGTAAAAGATCCCCGCAGAGCCCAAGGTCAACGTTATCCCTTAAATATCCTATTGGCCTTAATGCTCATGGGAACAATGGCTGGGCGTGTAGGCTATCGTTCTGTATCGCGTTTTTGTAAACAATTTGAAAAAGAACTGAAAAAAATGTTTGGGTTAACTCATGGCGTACCAAGTCATGTAACTTTAAGTAAAACAATAGAAGCAGTAGATTTAGATGAACTTAATCAGGCTCTTAATAAGTGGAGTAAGAGCCAAGTGTCTGATTATAAGAATGTTGCTGTAGCCTTTGATGGTAAAGCGGTTAAATCCAGCGTAAAAGATGGGACGGGTAAGGGTCAGAATTTTGTTGCCTTGGTCAATGCCTATTGCCACGATAGGGAATTAGTCATAGGCTCTTTGAGTTTTGAAAATAAGCATGGTAGTGAAATCGAAGCCTTTAGGGAGCTAGCTGCTGCCCTGGAGTTGGAAGGAGCTATTTTCACCCTGGATGCTAAACATGACTCAAAAAAACCTTAGCCCAAATCGCAGAGCATAATGATTATGTGATACAAGTGAAGCATAGCAAAAGGTCTGTTACCCATATGGCTAAACTCAGTAGTGAAAAATCCCCCCTTCTGGCTCGTTGTGTGATCAAAGAAAAGAATCGAGGTAGACAAGAAGAAAGAGAACTAAGGGTCTATGAGCCTATTGAAAGCTTAGCGAATTTCCCAAGTATAAAAAGGGTGTTACTTGTCAAGAGGATAAGGGCAGAAAAGGGAAAAAGAAAGGAAGGTAAATACTGGTATGTCAGTAGTTTAGCGTCTAATGATGCAGAATATTTTATGAAAGTTATTCGTGATCATTGGGCGATAGAGAATGGGCTACATTGGGTCAAAGATGTAATCTTACAAGAAGACAGAACTAAATTTCACTGTAAGGACACCATTAAAAAGAATGCTTGTTACCGGAATTTCACTGTTACTGCGATTAGAAAATCTGGTATAAATTCCATCAAAGAAGGAATGGAAATACTCGCTAATAACCCCAAAAAAATCTGGGAAATGATTAGAACTTAACAGCCCTCCCCATAGGGGCACTATCAAACAAAGGGCTCTAGCACAGTCTAACCTCAATCAACCTCATAAAAAAAGGGCCTCCACTACAAAGTGGGGCCCAACCATTTTATGAAACACAAAAAAAAATACTACTCAGTGCCACATTTGGCATTGCCGTTAAAGGCAATGACTACGCCTATCTGGAGGTCCAGTAAGTTGGATCTTACAGATTCCATTTGGTAATCAAAGAAGCCTTCATTCATGCCTAATGTGTTTAGGTTGGCGTAGGGAATTCTCCCAGTATTGAGATAACTGGCTCTCATGTCCAACTTCACATAACTCCCCAGAGGGATCATCAGTCCTGCGCCTATACCTACTTCAGGATTAACTTTTGTACTAGACCATGTGGTAATGGCATCATCTTCCGGGCAGTCCAGGTTAGGATCTACCGACATCTCTTCTACGCCATAGATGCCTATCCCAGCAATCAGATCTACATAGGGTTTGATTCCGCTTGCATTGGAAGGAGCTATTCTTGCCATGGGATGGATTCCTATTTGCAGATTGCATACCGTTATCTCCTCTTCAGGCTCCTCAGTGGAAAGACGCGGCATCAGATAGGATTCTGAACCAGCTTCCATAACGTCTAGTTGTAGCCCTAATTGAATAGAATAAGGAGCGACATTCTTTTTTAAGTCAGAGGTAAAGATTTCAAACCCTAATCCAAAGGCTTGTTGGTAATTGGAGTTAACTAAATTTCCAGTTGTGGGTTGGTACTGGAAGTAAATGCCCATCTCGGCTTGGGCCACAACTTCAGTAAAAGAAATGCAAATAAAGAGTAGGCAGAGGCCTATTTGGGTAAATAGGTTCTTCATACACATAGGTTTTGGTTAATCTTACTCTAAAATATAATAATTCTTGAACTAATATTTTTCAGTTAATGATTATGCGTGTCAAAAAC
>JBCBKZ010000907.1:0-2206 GCA_038520955.1 Bacteroidota bacterium
GGGCATCCGGGTAGTATTGGCCCACTTCATTATCCCATTACACATGCTGAAGCAGAAGAATGGCTGGAAGAGTTTTTCCAAACGAGGTTTTTTTCATTTGGCCCGTATGAAGATGCCATTGTGGAAGAAGGAACCTTCCTGTTTCATGGGGTGCTGACTCCTATGCTTAACATAGGATTACTGGATCCCATGAAAATCATCAGGAAAGCGCTTTCCCATTATAAAGCATATGACATCCCCCTGGCATCTCTGGAAGGCTTTGTGAGGCAAATTATTGGTTGGAGAGAGTTTATCAGGTATAGCTATGAGGTACATGGGGTGGAAATGCGGACTACCAACCATTGGAAGCATAGCCGGAAAATTCCTGCTTCATTCTACAATGGAAGTACAGGCATAAAACCCCTGGATATCAGTATCAATAGGACAGTAGACTTTGCCTACTGTCATCACATAGAACGGCTGATGGTCCTGGGAGGGTTTATGTTTTTATGTGAGTTTCATCCTGATGAGATCTATAAATGGTTCATGGAGATGTTCATAGATTCCTATGACTGGGTTATGGTCCCCAATGTATACGCCATGAGCCAGCATGCTGATGGAGGACTGATCACCACTAAACCGTATTTCAGTGGTTCTAACTATGTGCGGAAAATGAGTCATTATAAAACTGGAGAATGGGCTGATATTTGGGATGGCTTGTATTGGAAATTCATTTTTGACCATTCTTCTGAGTTAGCCAGGAATCCCAGATGGGCTATGATGGTAAGAACTGCCATGAAAATGGATGAAACCAAGCGGACTAAGCATATAGAAAACGCTTCCGGTTTCCTCAACAACCTACCCTGACTATTGCCTGTTAGGTCTGTAGGGGTTGGCCCTTCTCTGAACACGACTTCTGCTTTGGTTCTGGTTTTGATTTCGCCCTCTTTGACCGGGGATGATGGAAAGCCCTTCTCTTCCTATGTTAATTCTGATCTGATTAGGTTCCTGGTAGTTCTGGTATTGTCTCCCCTGAGAAAAAGGGTCATTGCCCTGGCCTTCATTTTGCCTTCTCCACCATTCCTTGAAATCAGTCATTCTCAGGAGAAACTGAAATTGGTCGCAGGACATCTGCTCTGCCACTATGGGATTGATGGGCGGGAAGTCTGCCTTAGTGATGTACCTGTAAGTAGGCTCCTTGGAGAGGGCGTTCATATAATTGGCCCAAATGGGCATAGCAGTACGGGCTCCCTGTCCTCTGCTGAGGGTTTTAAAGTGGACCCTCCTGTCTTCTCCTCCTACCCAAACGCCAGTTACCAGTTTGGGGGTAGCCCCTATAAACCAGCCATCTGCCTGATCCTGGGTAGTTCCGGTTTTACCTGCAACTTCTCCCTTATATCCATATCTGAACCTCAGTCCTGAACCTGTGCCGCGGTTGACTACGCTCCTCAGCATTTGGGTGATGATCTGAGAACTTTGGCGAGAAATGATGCGCTCAGAAGTAAATCGTTCTGTTTCGTAAATGACCTCACCTGCACGGTTCTCAATCTTGAGAATGCTCACAGGCTTCACCTTATAGCCACCGTTGGTGAGGGTGCTGTAGGAGGATACCATTTCATAGAGAGACAGATCAGCTGTTCCTAAAGCCAGGGAAGGAACTTCCGGAAGTTTATGGGAGATTCCCATTTGTTTGGCCAGGGCTACCACATTAGGGATTCCGGTCTCCATCATAAGGTTTACAGCTACTACATTGATGGAGTGGGTGAGGCCCCCTTCCATGGAATATTCCCCTCCATACTCATTATCAGAATTTCTGGGGGACCAGTTCTCATAAGAGGCAAAGTAGGCTTTCTCGTTAGAGATATACCTACAGGGAGATAGCCCCTTTTCCAATGCCGCTGTATATACGATAGGCTTAAAGGTAGAGCCTACCTGTCGGGTAGAGGTGACATGATCATACTGGAAGTACCTATGATTTATCCCACCTACCCATGCCTTAATATGACCGGAATGTGGGTCCATAGACAAAAGACCTGCATGAAGGAAGTACTGGTAATAGATGATAGAATCCAGTGGACTCATTTCTTTTTCCTGAAGGCCTGTCCAGTGGAACAATTCCATCCTTAAAGGCACCCTAAAGATGGAATCAATCTCTGCCTCCGAATATCCTTGCTTACTTAGCTTTTTATATCTGTCAGACTTTTTTACTGCCTGTCTGATCATATCA
>JBCBKZ010000908.1:0-2204 GCA_038520955.1 Bacteroidota bacterium
GTCCGTTTAATCCTGAAAAAAATTTTTGGTTATATGCCAGTAAAATTAAGGTTAAGAAGACAAGGTCGTAAGAAGGCCCCTCACTACGCAATAGTAGCAGCAGATTCAAGAGCTCCACGTGATGGGAGATACATTGAAAAAATAGGACATTATAATCCTGTTACCACTCCTGCCAAGGTATTTTTGGATCACGAGCTAGCCATGAAATGGTTGAAAGTAGGTGCACAACCTACCCACACTGTAAAGTCTTTACTTCGTCATGCCGGTATCACTGTGAAGTTTGCTTTATTTAAGCAAGGGAAAAGTGATGAGCAGGCTGAGCCCATCCTGAACAGATGGCTGGAAGAAAGATCCAAGAAGAAGGTGAAGAAGATTGTGATGGTGGATATTCATGGAAATCTGTTGGAAGAAGCAGGTGAGGTAGCTAAGCCAGCATGGTTTAACGCTCCTAAGCCTGTGGAAGTAGTCGTGGAAGAGGCAGCACCAGAAGTAGAAGAGGCTCCTGCTGAAGAGGAAGCACCTGCTGTCGAGGCATCAGCTGAAGAGGCTGAAACACCTGCAGAGGAGGCTGCTCCAGTTGAAGAAGCATCAGCGGAAGAAGCTCCAGCAGAGGAAGCACCTGCAGAGGAAGCTACTACCGAAGAGGCTCCAGCCGAGGAAGCTCCTGCTGAAGAAGCTAAAGAAGAATAAGGTTAGCTACCCAGGCACCTACTAAGTCTTTTTCTGTAAGAAGAAATTCACATGACCAGGGATGAATGTGTGGAAATAGGGTACATCTCTAAAGCGCATGGTTTGAAAGGAGAACTCAAAGTGGTTCTTGATGTCCATGATGAAAGAGAATATCTAACAGCTACACACTTTTATTTATCCAAGAAAAATGCGCCCCTTGAAAAATGGGGCGTTAATTTTTTGCGTTCCGGGAGCAGTAAGATGCCTATTCTTTCTCTGGAAGGAGTAGATACCCGCGAGAAAGCAGAGGAGCTGATAGGATCTACCCTATATTATCCCCTCGAATTACTCCCGGAATTAGGGGAGGGCCACTTCTACTATTTCCAAATTGTAGGTTTTACAGTAGTAGACGAGCACCATGGAGAGTTAGGGACCATAAGAACCTATGCAGAAGCAGGTGCACAGGACATTCTTTTCATGGATTATCAAGGCAAAGAAATCCTCATCCCCATGGCTGATGAAATTGTGCTCCGGGCAGATTTTGATACCAAGCAACTGCATACCCGTCTCCCTAAGGGGTTATTAGGAACTTATTTAGGACAGGAATAGCCTAATCATTCATCAGCATTTCCTCATACTTTTTAAAATCAGCTTTCTTCTCCTCACTTATGATAGGATAATGCATGTCCAGACCGGATAACTGCTGTTCTATTACCTGTGCTACCATAAGTCGCATATTTCGCTTATCATCAGCAGGAATCACATACCAGGGGGCTTTAGGAGAGGAAGTGGCGTTGATACACTCTGTATACGCTTTCATGTAATCAGGCCAAAACTGTCTTTCTTCCACATCTGATTCAGAGAATTTCCAGTTCTTAGCGGGAGTTTGTAAGCGTTTTAAGAAGCGGTTTCTCTGTTCATCCCTGGAAACGTTCAGGAAAAACTTGACTACACGAGTTCCATTCTGATAAGCATATGTCTCCAGATTTCTGATAGATTCATAGCGCTGCTCCCATACCTTATTTACGTCCTGAGTTTCTTCCTTAGGGATAAACTGGTACTGGGTTAGGATATTAGGATGAACCTTTACCACCAGTACCTCTTCATAATAAGACCTGTTAAACACCCCAATACGGCCTCTTTCCGGGAAACATACGGTGGTTCTCCATAGATAATCATGATCTAGCTCCTTTGAACTGGGCTTTTTGAAAGCAAAAATCTGGAGTCCATGGGGATTTACTCCTGAAAGTACGTTTCTGATGGTTCCATCTTTTCCCGCAGCATCCATGGCCTGAAAGATGAGGAGTAGAGAATATCTGTTATGGGCATACATGATATTTTGTAGGTCATGGATACGCTCCTGAAAATCTTCTAACTGATTTTTATAGTCCTTCTTATCCTCATAAAGCAGGGGAATCTGGTTGGGGAGTGTGCCAAGGTCTAACTGCTTTTCTCCAGTAAAAGTGAATTCTGATAAGTCGATCAACTGTCCCATATGTATAGCGAATCAGGTGTTAATTGAGTTGAAAAAGGAG
>JBCBKZ010000909.1:0-2190 GCA_038520955.1 Bacteroidota bacterium
TAGTCATCACCCCTAGAATCAAAACGCCCATTACCCATTACCTGGAGATAGGGCTAAAGACGGATCCTTCTCCAAGCCAAATAGATCAGCTGGAAAAACTCAAAAGGCCCTTTGAGTTAATGATTCATGAAGGAAGCTTTCAACTCAACTACAGATTCAAAGTGCCCATGACTCAGTCATGGAATTTCACCCAGGAAGACATTAGAAAGGTCTGTGAAGACTTGAGTGAGAAGATAGAAGAAACTAAGAATAGCTGAGTTCCAGAAGAAACTTACTTAGTACCAACCTATTAATAATCTTTTTTCTGATAAAAGATAGTTCAATATTTATACCTGGGATGGCCGCCTCACCACCGATCGTGGGCGGATTGTAGCGTTGCATTGGTGAGGCAAAGCATTTTTGCTAGGGCGAATGCCAAAATGAAGGCACAGGGCTGATATGGAAGGCCCGCGGCAGGCGTCGTAGCACTGGTTCACAAATAGAACTTAATTATACCTTCAAACAGACTAATCGGTCAAAAACATCATTTTCCAGCTTTCTGTTAGCCCTCTAATAGTAGTCTGCTGATTTCCAGCCATATAGGTTAAGAGAGTACCCCGCCGCATCATCTCGAATTGTTGGATTTTTCTATCCACTTCTCCTTTCCCTAAGGACGAGAAGATTTTAGTCAGTAGCGGGAAATAGGTTTTCTGAAAGGCTTCTTCTACCTGAAAACGGGCCCATTCTTTGGTCTCTTCTGCCACAGTGAGTGGGAGATACATTCTCCATAAAATCATCCTTTCTTCAAAAGAAGCACAGAAGGCGGAAATTAACTTCTCCAGTTTTTCTTCGGGAGAAAGCGCATCAGAAAGCTGGCAAATACGGTCTAATTCTTCTTTCACTTCTTTTAGAGCCGCCAATAGAATTCCTTCTTTTCCGTGGAAATAATAGCTCACAAGCCCTTTAGCTACACCGGCTTCTTTGGCGATATCATCTGCAGTGGTCACGGCATACCCATGTTCAGCATATAATCTGATCGCAACCGAAAGGATATGTTCGCCTGTACGCGCTGAAGCGCTCATACTACTCACTGTCTAAATCAACATGGAGTTACTCAATGACAGAGAGAATTCTGGATAAATCCTCATCTGAAACCGTCAGTAAATTTACGGGCCTTAGCCTAACAACCAAGGTTTTCCAATCAGCATTTTGGGCAAATACTAATCTAAATAGAGGCAAGGCTTCATCTACCTTGCCGGTATTAGCTAAGGTGACCGCATGCCAGAATTTCATTTCTTCATTCTCAGGAAAAAGTTCTTCAGCTTTAGCATAGGCTTTCATGGCTTCGTCCATTTTTCCTTCTTCTACTGCCAGATCTCCTCTGTTCATATGCTCATACGCACGATGAACTTTCAGTAGCCTTTTCATTTCCTGGGTAGGATTAGGGTGATCTTCTATGCGTAAATCCACCACTCTATCCTCCCATGGATTTCCGGTTGGGAAAGGATTTACAATTAACAGAGCAGCAGATTGTTTCCCACGAATATCGCCGCCTGCTTCTTCTGCAGCTATTAAGGCTTCCACCATTCTTTCCGCCAATGGACCAGGTGTGGCTTCAAAAGCTTTTGCCATGGAAGGCCAGACAGTTTCTTTTGCCATGAGGTTAGCCTGGACAGCATAGCCTTGTCCGAGTAAATGGCCTGCTTTTGGAATACAACTATCTCCTGTATGGGCAGCTACATTTCCTTCCATATCCACTATGGCTACTTGTCTCACATCTCTTCCTTTATCTGTTTTCAGCAAAGAGTCTAATGTTGACTGCGCATCCATCCCGGCTTTCATCATAGCCAGACCCCTGGGTCCAAAAGAGGGATTCACAAAAGACTGGGTAGCAATGACACCCACGCCAGCCTCTCCCCAGCTCACCAGTGTACCTACTGAAAACCAGTGTGACTGGACGGCAACGCCCATTTTTCCGGTAACAGGATCCTTGGCTACTATAGAGTAAGTAGATGCCAAGGGTTCTCCATTCACTGTTCGCTGTCCAAAGGAGAAGCAAACCAGTCCTGTAAATAAGGTAAAGAAGATGGTGGTTTTCATCTGAGCAAGAAGATTAGTGGATGAGGAAGTTTATTCTTTGTCTTGTGATCCCGTCTTAAATCCTATGGGCTCTCTAAAAGGATATTTCTCCTGGAGAATATTATCATAATG
>JBCBKZ010000090.1:0-12055 GCA_038520955.1 Bacteroidota bacterium
CTCTTCTGGTAGTACTCATACTAGGCCTTCTTTCTTCCTATTACTTGAATAGCATTTCCCCAAGACCGCTTTTTACCTAGCCTGTCTATCCAAATCAGGAACTTGGAAATAGGTAAAGTCAATAGATGGACTATTGCTCCCCCCTTCTTGGACAGATACCAAAGCTCCCATGCTATTCTGGATGCCCATCCGTCAGAATAGGCCGCATATACCACCTCAAAGCCTTCCTTCTCAAAGCGACTTTTAAGTCCCTCCAGATCATATACCTGCCCTATATGCTCATCTTCTAACCAATCCTGATGCTCCTCAAACCAGCTATCCGGGAAAAGCGTTTTCTGCGTGATATTTGGGATTTTCACCAGCAAATGCCCTCCTGGAGCCAATCTCTCCAGCACATCCTGAAATGGCATTTCATGCTTATCAATATGCTCGAATACGTCCACAGAGAATACAAAGTCAAAGCCCTTATCATCCAGTTGATCTACCTTCCCGGTGAAGGTGGATAGGTTTTTCATCTGATGTTTATGGATCACTCTGTCTATGAGTGCTGTCTTCTCTCCCACCACATCTAGCGCAGTGATGTTGGCCTTAGGTAAAGCGTCTCTCAGCATAAAGGAGTATTCTCCATATCCACACCCCAGATCAAGGATCTTCTCACACTTTTCCAACGGAATTTCCTTGAGTAGATCTTTGTATACTTTGTAGCGGGCATAGTTACCTATACCTGTGTAGCCAAAGATTTTCCTAACCAGTTTTGAAAGCTTGGGGAAGCGAAGCATACGTTCGCTCATTTCATGTTGATATACTCCAAATTCTAATTGCATAGTTTACTGCATTATTAATTCCTGTTCCGCTAACTGTTTATCAAATTCTGGTGCCAGGAAGACGAAGGGGATGATGAGATTCATGATCATTCCCGTGGGCATCTGCCCAAACACCTGATTTCCGTAACTGGCAATGATGACTCCGCCCATACCTGAGTAAATGGCCATGATTTTATACTTCAGCACCGGGTCCCGTAGGTTCCAGATGATGTACCCTCCCTTGCCCAGGACAAAGCCCAGGTACATGATGTGTAGAGAAAGGCCTACTACCCCTGTTTCAGCCCATATTTTCACATACCAGCTATCTGTAGCAGTATTCGCCAACAGCGTATTAGGACTGAACCTATATCCCCAGAACCCGGCAGTTCCTATCCCTCCACCTATGGGTTTATCAGCTAGGTACCTTCTAAAAGTTTTTTGGTTTTCCAGTCTCACCATCAGGGAAGGATTATTAGGGTCTAGGGCAGTACGCATCCGCCTGACCTGTTCCACTCCCTGGAAGAGAAAGGTGTATTTGAGTATGATGAAAATAGTGGCTCCTGCTGTGAGGCCTGCTAACAGGATTCGGAAGTTTTTAGTGAGAACTAAAAAGAGTAATCCGCCAAAAGCCGGCACTGCTAATGCCCCTCTGGTACCGGAAATAGCAAATCCCAAAAAGGTCATAAACGCTACTGTCCCACAGAGAATCCTGTACTTCATACTCCCCGGACCCACTGCCATGATCCCAAACATGAGCGACATCATAGCCTGAGAGGCTCCAAACTGCCCTGCATCACTGTAGAAAGAAAATACCCTGAGTACCCCGAAGAGCACATGTTCATCCTGGTGATCCTCTACCCACAACCAGTAATCCTCGGCCCAATCAGTCCCTATGATCTGCTGCTTAAAGCCCCAGAGGGTTCCTATGAGGGAGAGAACGGCGATATTGATGAGAAATTTATCCAGGTATTTTGGGTGCCTGTAAAGGAGAAAAACCAAGGTAATGGTAAGGAGCATATAAAAGCCTACTCCTCGCATAGCATAGAACCATGCCACTGCACTGACAGCTTGAGGGTTTACCAATTCCAGCACAATAAACCCGTACCAGATGAGGGTAATCCAACATAGATCATGATTAAGGTCTTTCCAGTCTTTGGTTCGGAAGTTTTGGAAGAACACCCCTAGCCATGCTAATACGAGCAATGCGTCCAGCGTCAATCCCCATGGCACCTTCACATATCTGGCCAGGCCCGCACTCAGAAAACTCATTACTAACGCGAGGAAAAGAGCAAATCGGGGATTAACAAGAGCCTTAGTGATCAACCATACCCCAAAGGGAAGTCCCATCAATGCCATGGCCACCAGTAAGCCAGCCTTGCCTATCAGCAAAGCAGAGAAAGCTGCCATTCCCAGAAAGGCAATTCTATACTTCCAGCTTAACAGTTGATCTGATCCTGAGGCCATATTGCTTAAGCTCAAACAAATGGCATTACGACCCGAAAGTTTTCGGTGAACAGGAGCTTACATTAGGTGGGAAGCGAAAAGTAAGCTATAAGGAATTCTTAACTGATATGCTTCTGCCGCTTTTTCTAATGGCTGTAAGAATTAGACAAAAATCCCCGACAATCATTGCCGGGGACTGAACGCCTACAAATAAGAGAAAAATTTCTCTTTGAGTTTACCATGATTCTTTCCTAACATCCCGGCTTTAGGATGTTAGGGCACCTATTTCCTAAAAACGAGGAGAGATATCTTACTCCCTACCCTTAGATAGAGAAAAACCTAAATGGTTTAATTTGGTAGAAACATCATTCTTATTTGCGAAAAAGGATAGAAACCGTAAACTTTGGTTCTTTATAAGTGGAACTGTTTTTGCCAACAGTTTTTTGGCAGAAATAAATACCTCCTTTAAGAGCCCTTTTGCGAAACACTATTGGAAGAAAACCCTAACATATCAGATCCATCCGTTTTCAGGGCACTATTCCAACAATACCTGGGTGCGATAAGGAATTTCATTTACTATAAATGTGGGGACCTGCAGCAAGCAGAAGATATTGCTCAGGAAGCATTTATCAGGTTATGGCAAAACGCAGACAAAGTTCCTCCTGAGAAAGCGAAGAGTTTTCTTTACCGGGTGGCCAATAACCTCTTCCTGGATCAGGTGAAACATAAAAAGGTAATACTAAAATTTCAGCAGAGGCCCAGAAAACAGCATGATACTGAAGATCCTTCTTTCCAGATGGAGGTCCAGGAATATCAAAAACATATAGAAAAAGTGATCTCTGAATTACCAGAAAAGAGCAGAGTCGTTTTTCTGATGAACAGGATGGAGGATCTCACTTATCAGGATATCAGTGAAAGATTAGAGATTTCTGTCAAAGCAGTTGAAAAAAGAATGCACAAAGCATTGTTAATCATAAAAAAATATAAACTTCCTATCTAGTTTAGGTAGGGTAACATATCCTATACTCGTTTGAAGGTAGCATATGCAGCAGGAAGACGACATAAAATGGGCCAAGTGGCTAAAGGGTGAACTCCCTAAAGAGGAGTCCGACGCCATGTCCCAATCAGAAGACGGAAAGCAACTACAATCTTTCCTGAGTTCTGTGGACGGACTCGGCATGCCTGCTGCTGATACTGATAAGTCCTGGGAAGCCTTTGTCAGCAAGTCTGGTTTTCCTGAGCGTTCAGAGTCATCTTCTCCTGCTACTTCAGCCAAAGTAGTCCCTCTAAGAAGGTGGGCACTAGCCATAGCAGCAGGAGCACTCCTATTAGCCATAGGGACATGGGTCTTCTTTACCTACAGTCAGATTACAGTAGAAACCCAGATGGCTGAAAAGACAGAAGTGCGTCTACCTGATAATTCTCTAGTGAAATTAAATGCAGCTTCTAGCATTAGCTATGCCAGGTGGGGATGGAAGGAAAACAGGTCAGTAAAACTCTCAGGAGAGGCCTATTTTGAAGTAGAAAAAGGCGCTTCCTTTGTAGTTAGTACCTCCAAGGGGGAAGTTAGCGTCCTTGGAACCAGCTTTAATGTCAGAGATCGTGATAACAGATTAGAAGTGTTTTGTTATACTGGCAAGGTGGGTGTGGAAGGTGGAGGGCAGGAGGAAATCTTAACTCCCGGAGAAGGAGTGGTCCTGGAGAATCGTATCATGAGAAAGGAAACGGATACGCTAACTTCTCCGAACTGGACATTAGGAAAAACACTTTACAAAAACAGACCCTTATCCGAAGTCTTGTCAGAATTAGAAATACAGTTTAACGTTAAGATCATACATAATAACCCTAGCACACTATATACAGGAGGTTTCTCACATTCAAATGATATAGAGACTGCACTGCAAATTGTCGTTGGTAGCATTAGTACACTAAGACACACGAAAATAGACTCGAGGACCTACAAGGTAGAAAATCGCTAAATTCTCGACGGAATACATGCACAGATTTCTACTCCTGGTATGGCTATCCCTTACTTTTTGCCCTTCCCTTTCGGGCCAGGCTATCCCTATTCTCAAAAATAAACGACAAATTTCCTGTACGAAAGCCCTGGAAATACTGGAAGACCAGTACAAAGTCACCTTTTCATACGAAGTAACCCTCCTGAGAAATCGGAAAACCTCTCCTTCCTTTATTGGGCCAGACTTAACTACTTCTCTACAAAAAATACTTAGCCCACATCAGCTCACCTTCAAGGAATTGGCTGATAACTTCGTAATCATTAGCCCCCTTGAAAAGGCTGGGAATCAGCTCTTTCAAAAGAGCTTAATTAGTGGAAGGATCATTGATGAGACTTCTGGGGAGGTAGTATCATATGCTGCGATCCAGCTACTTGGAACTAAAGATGGGGTTTATACTGATGAGTATGGACACTTCCGAATGGTGGTACCCTCCTCTAAAGAAGACTCTCTCCTCATCAGGAGAATGGGATTTACTCCCAGGAAAATAGCTGTAGCTTCTTTTTCAGATTCCGTGCGAAAGGTAGTTTCTCTCTCGCCTGCTCCAAGTACCCTGGAAGACGTGGTCATAACAAAAGAAAAAATCCCTCCCATTACCTTAGGGGGAGAAAAAGGAGAGATTACCCTCATCCCCAGAGAATTTACTGCCGTCCCAGGATGGGGAGAACCCGATATTCTACGATCTGCCCAGCAGCTTCCGGGCATTAACAGCATTTCTGAATCGGCGGGAGAAATACATATACGTGGAGGAACTCCAGACCAAAACCTTCTCTCATGGGACCATATCCCTATTTATCATCTCTCTCATTTCTTTGGGATGTATTCTCCCTTCAATCCATATATAAGCCAAAAAGTGGAAGTATATAGAGGTGATTATGGAGTAGAGTTTGGCGGAAGAATTGCCGGGGTAATAGATATCACTGGTAGACCAGATACACTTGGCTTGGTAAAGGCAGGGATAGGCGCAAATCTTCTTCATGCACATGGCTACGTGGAAGTACCTATTGCCAAGAAGGCTGTCTTATTGTTGTCTGTCCGTAAGTCCTATACGGACTGGCTGGAGAGTGGATTCTACCGAAGACTATTTGACAGGGTGTTCCAGGAAGGAAACCTGAGACAACAAAAATATGACCAGCAACAGTCGCAGAATGAACCAGGCTATCAGGTAGAATTCAATCCTATCTTCAACTTCGAAGACTTAAATGGGAAGTGGGTTTTCTTCCCTACAGAAAATGATAAATTTTCTATCAGCTTCTACCAGGGACAGGACCGTCTTAATACAGACTATACTGAGGGTACGCCTGATACCGTTTGGTGGCAGTCCTCCACTGATGTTTCTCTCAAAAACTGGGGAATCAGTATGAACCTGGAACATATCTGGAATGATCAAAATACGACCATCCTCCGCATGGTTCACTCTAACTATAGAAATGACCAGAACTTCCTGGATGAGTCACTTCTAGCGAGAGAAGAGAGGTATACTCAAGATCAGTACAGTAGTATGATAGAAGATAAATTGACCTTCATGCATACCTCTGAGCTATCCTCCCAACATACGCTTACCGCAGGAATAGATTATTCCTATAATCAGGTAGAATATGATTCCCGCTACTTTTGGCCTGATGGAAGTTGGGTCTATTCTGACACCACCATAAATGAGGTAATTTCTCCATACCTACAACACGAATTACGCTGGAAGAAATGGTACGTAAAGTCTGGAATCCGATTCAATCATATTGGGAGCCTTGGAGAGAATTTCTGGGAGCCCAGGATCTCAGCTTCATATTTCCCCATGCCTTCCCTAAGGCTCAAATTATCAGCTGGAAGATTCATACAGTACAACTATCAGGTCATAGACTATAACGAAATCTCCGTTGGAGAAGGCGTATGGGTCACAGCTTATCAAGGTGAGGAAGATGACCTGCCTGTAGTCACTAGTAGGCACCTGAGTGCTTCGGCTTTGTGGAGTCAGGATGATTGGCAAGTGGAAGTTTCTGCTTACCACAGAAAGGTCAACAATACTATGGCTGCCTTCATAAAACTGGTAGAAGAATTCAGAGAAGTCCAGGAAGATACCGAACTCTCAAGAGGCACTGGAGACCTTAGGGGAATAGATGCCTGGATCAAGAAAAAGTGGGGTAAATACCAAAGCTGGTTTAGCTATTCTCTGGGGCAGGTTACCTATAATTTCCCGGATATTGAGGAAGTCTCAGGAAATGTGCCGGCCCCCCATGATATCAGACACATAGGAAGTTGGACTCATCTTTATTCCTCCAAGAACTGGGATTTTTCTGCCCAATTGTCTTTTAGTAGTGGTAGGCCCTACACTCCTTTGGTGATCGGAAGGGAAACTGCCGATCCAAATAGGGCAATCCCCTATTCATTGGAAAATTTAGCTGAGGAACCCGAACAGGCATTCGAGAATCATAATGGGATTTACAGAGAAGCCAGTGGTTTTTTCTCTGCCAGACTTCCAGGTACTTCCAGAGTGGATGTAGCTGCCAACTATACAGCTCTGATTGGAAAAGTTCGACCTCTCAAAGCCAAGTTTGGCGTTTCCGTTTTCAATCTCTTTAACCAGGAAAATTATTTTGGGGTTAATTATACCGTAGAGGATAATGAAGATGATATTCTCCCTAGAATCAGAGAAAATCGTAAGAGCATGCTGGGATTTACCCCTAACGTATTTATGAGGCTGGAATGGTAGGGGAAGCCGTTATTCTTTAGTAGGACAAGCCACGAATAAACGAATTACCGCTAATGGGATAGAGATATTAATCCCTTCATCAAAGTCTCTTACCATTTTCTCAAATTCTTGTAGTTACGTAAATCTTTAGCATAATATTAGCCTTCCAGAAATAAACTATTTTTTGGTGGGCTGGCCGTTCCTCCACTGATCGTAGGCGGCTTGCGGAGATGCATTGGAGGGACAAAGCGTTTTTTCTTCTTTTTGGGGCGACTGCCAAAAAGAAGTCCACAGGGCCGATATGGATTGCCGCGGAAGGCGACGAAGCACTGTTAACGCTTCTTTTTGAAATTAATCGGCTAGAAAAATATCTGGAAAGTTTCCCTTACAATTAACTCTTCTTCATTTTCCTTGATGAAAACGAAGCAAAAATCAAGAACGAACAAACCAAGGCCTACCCACTAGCCGTCCTCCACGCGTTCGTTCACCCCTTCCCACGAATCTTACTGGTTAGGATAGTTAAGAGTAAATTTTTCCTCTTGATTCTATCTAAATTATGTCAAAGTAAATTGGGCCATTCTAGTTGACTAGAATGGCCCAGATATCAAAAGCGATGTATTTTTTAATAGGTGCTCTCTTCTTTCTCCGTAGCGAAGAAGGGCAAGTCTATCTCTTTTATCTTTTCATTAAGGGCTTCAATATCTGTTTCCAGGTATTTCTTGATAGCAGCTTCTTTCTCTCTCCACTCTGTCAATAATTCTCCAGAGAGCGTTTTCTGTCCTTGCGTCAAAGGAGGCATAATGCCATCAATGGTACGCTGCATATTCATCAGTTTAGCGTTTAGCTGATTAGGGAAGTTGATCACATCCTGGAAAGTTTTCTGCTTAGGCTGTACCATGGTATTTACTAAGCTATCCAGATTTTGGGTAGCAGTCTTCGCCATTTCAGAAAGGGTTGAATCCTCCCAATCTTTCCTGTCAGTAAATCCTTTGATCTGATTTTTAATGTAGTTCAAGTCGTTCACCTGATCAAATAGATTTACCGTCGCCTCCCTTAGTTCCTTCATGACCTTAGTCTGCTCAGCAAAGGCTTCCTCACTTAGCTTCCATTTTGGATTGGGAAGTACTTTTACCATTTGGCTGGTGCTGTCATCCCCATATTTCACTTTCACCTGATAAGTACCGGGTCCTACCTTAGGTCCGGTATTACCTCCCAAGGTCATGATCCCTTTAGGCATCTTGTAGGATTCATATCTCAGGTTCCAGACTAGTTTATTAAGGCCCTTTTTAGCCGTAGCCTTCTTTGCCTTATTTTTCTCTTTGCTGGAGAATGCATACACAACCTTTTCATCACTGTTTAAGATATCAACTGACAAACTGAGACTATCAGCAGGCTCGCCCAGGCTATAGTAGACCACTACTCCATTATCAGGGTTAGTTCCCCTATCAGGCATGGAGTCTCTTCTAACACCGTCCACCAGATAAGCATCTCTTGAAGGATATACCATGAGGGCTTTCTGGCTATTCTCTTCCGAGAACATTCTCACAGGACTCAGATCGTCTAAAATCCAGAATGCACGACCCTGGGTAGCTACCACCAGATCTCCCAGATGGACCTTCATATCCGTAATAGGCACTATGGGTAGGTTTAGCTGGAAAGGCTGCCAGTTCATGCCATCATCATAGGACATGTATAGGCCTGTTTCTGTTCCTGCATATAGTAATCCCTTACTCTCAGGGTCATGTCTCACTACTCTCACATGGGCCTCTTCAGCAATTCCGCTCGTTCTGTCTTCCCAACTGGCACCATAGTCCTCAGTTACCCACACGTGAGGGGTAAAGTCATTAAATTTATACCTGTTGAAGGCTACATACGCTTTTCCTGGGCTTCCTGCTACCAGCTCTATGCTATTGATCATACCTTCCTGATCACCTAAAGGAGTTATATTCGTCCAGTTTTCTCCTCCATCACGGGTGATGTGTAGCAAGCCATCATCAGCACCTGCCCAAATAATGTCTGCATCATCAGGAGATTCTGACACATACATGAGCGTATGGTAGTTCTCTCCACCAGCCCCTTCATTGGTAATAGGTCCTCCACCCCTCACGATATGCTCAGGCAGATTTCTGGTCAAATCAGGGCTAATCTCTTCCCATGAAACGCCCCTGTCTGTAGACTTCAGGAGTTTATTTCCTGCATGATAGATAACGGAAGAGTTATGCTGAGAAAGGATGATTGGGGCATTCCAGTTAAAGCGATACTTCATGTCGGCGGGGTTTTCTCCCAGGCCAAGGAAAGGATAGGCCATCACATCTTTCTCGTAATCCAGTTCCTGGTCATACTCTGTGATGATTCCTTGATAACAGCCTGCATATACATAGCGTGGGTTATCCGGATCAAATGCGGTATAAGCACTTTCACACCCACCTACAGAATGCATGTCCTTATTCTGAATGCCAGAATCAAAGGAATTTGAAGGGATAGCTACGGAAGAATTATCCTGCTGTCCACCATATACCCAATAGGGATATCTGTTATCTGCGTTCACGCGGTAGAATTGGGCAGTAGGTTGGTTACTCTGTGTGCTCCAGGTTTTTCCGGCATTATAGCTTATGTTGGCTCCACCGTCATTTGCGTTGATCATGACATTAGGATTCACAGGATGTATCCACAAATCATGGTTATCGCCATGTGGGGTCATAATTCGCTGGAAAGTTTTTCCGCCGTCCATAGACTGCATGAAGGGAGCATTCAACACCACGATCTTATCAGGATTTACCGGATCAGCAAACATGTGCATGTAGTACCATGAACGCGCTCTGAGAATTCTGTCAGAATTGATCAGCTTCCATTCTTTCCCTCCATTATCAGATCTGTAAAGTCCTCCCTGGTCAGATTCTATGATGGCGTATACTTTATTAGGATTGGCAGGAGAAACTGCTACTCCAATTTTTCCCATTACTTTGGTGGGGAGTCCCTTTTCCAGCTTGGACCAGTTATCTCCTCCGTCTGTAGATTTCCAAATGCCACTCCCCTCTCCCCCACTCTCCATTCTCCAGGGATATCTTTGGTGGTCCCAGAAGGCTGCGTATAGGATACGTGGGTTTTTGACATCCATGCTTAAGTCGGAGATCCCGCTGGTTTCATTCAGATATAGTACCTGCTGCCAGCTATCTCCTCCATCCATACTTCTGTAGACGCCCCTTTCCCTGGTAGGTGCATAGGGAGACCCCTGAGCAGCTACGTAGATGATGCTAGGGTTAGTAGGGTGTATTCTCACCTTGGAAATTTGTCTGACCTTATTCAGGCCCACATTTTTCCAGCTGGCTCCTGCATCTGTAGATAGGTAAACGCCATCTCCATGAGAGGTCATTACCCCACGGACAGGTGCTTCTCCTGTTCCTACAACTACCACATTAGGGTCAGAAGCAGAAACGGCTATTGATCCTATAGATCCAGTCTTAAAGTACCCGTCTGAGATATTTCTCCACACAGCACCACCATCTGTGGTTTTCCACACCCCTCCTCCGGTAGATCCCATGTAAAAGGTTTGAGGGTCCTGAATTACTCCGCTTACGGTAGTGGACCTTCCTCCTCTAAAGGGGCCAATATTTCTCCACTTCATGGCCTGCAGATGTTCTTTCTCCAAGGTGAAGGAAGGCGTACTAGTTTCTTTCTTCTTTTTTCTGGATTGTCCCTGCAAGAAACTTAGCGTAGAAAGCATGAGTATACAGGCTAACAATACATACAAGTAGTTTCGCATTTTAGGTTGATTATTGAGGTCTTCTTAAGTTGAGTCCTTTTGAAGGATTAATCTTTTTCTATTTCATGGATTAACCCAATCCTTAAGTTATAGAAATTCCATATTTGTTTCTAGTTTTGCTTCCTCTCCTATACACAATATTTCTAGCCAGCTATGAAACTTATTACTGCCAAAAACGCCAGCATCCCAGCATTGGGATTAGGAACGTATCAACTTGTGGGTGATGCCAATGTAGATTTAATGGTTTATGCACTTGAATCGGGATACAGGCATCTGGATACTGCCCAAATGTATCAGAATGAAGAGGAAGTGGGTAAAGCCATCAAAAACGCTACAATTAAGAGGGAGGATATTTTTCTCACTACCAAGGTGCTACCTGCCAATCTGGGAAAATCCACCTTTATGCCTTCCGTAGAAGAAAGCCTCCAAAAGCTCCAGACTGGACAGGTAGATCTTCTGCTCATCCACTGGCCTAACTTTGACATTGAGCTGGAAGAGTATATAACAGAGCTTATGGAAGCCCAGGAGAAAGGGTACGCCAAGCACATAGGCGTAAGTAATTTCCCCGTAGCGCTACTAGAAGAAAGTTTGAAGATGGGCGCAAACATTGTAGCTAATCAGGTGGAATACCATCCTTTCCTAAACCAATCGAAACTACTTACTGCCTGCCAGCAACATGATATCGTTCTCACAGCATATTCTCCCATAGCACAGGGGAAAGTAGTAGGACTACCCCTATTGAAAGAAATAGGGATCAAATATGATAAGAGTGAATCCCAGGTTTGTCTGAGATGGCTTATTCAGCAGGAGAAGGTGGCAGCTATTCCCCGTTCATCCAAAAAGGAGCGCGTAGATGGCAATGCGGCAATTTTTGACTTTGAATTGACTGTGGAAGAGATGGCCTCTTTGAGTGAAATTTACCTTCCTAATGGCAGATTAGTTGACCCACCAAATGGTCCGGACTGGGATTAATTTCATTTTCCATGCAGAATTTTCAGTATCAAGGGTACAGATAGGATTTTTAAAGGAGAATTTGATCCAGGAATCCCTGCTTGTTAGAAAAGAGCAGGATTCTAACCAACATTATCCTTCCCCCAGCGGAAGGATTAAGGAAACGCTTTTCTCTTAACATGTAGAATAGTCGTTTTTTGGGAGATTATGGCTCATAAGCATGCCAAAACTCACCATTTTTCCTTTATAGCTGGAAAAGATCTTCTTTTCAGCCCCATAATCTAACATATTGTCTGGTAACTCAGCTCAAGGAATTAGTAAGTAGTGAATGGCCTGTGTTCATGTAATTAGAGGAGCAAAAGTCCCATAAATAGACGAGAAAAAGCCTCTACTT